>NZ_FMXF01000041.1:0-47888 GCF_900103435.1 Sinorhizobium sp. NFACC03 | reverse complement strand
CAGATCCTGCGTGACCAGCGCGCCTACGAGCGGCGCGACACCAGCCCCATGGAAAGCGCGTCGACGATATCCCGGCTGTCCTGATTGCAGTCTAGCGAGCCCGGCAGGACTGGGCTGCGCTCTTCAAGGAGAATGGGAAGCCGGGAGCCGAACGCCACTCTGTGACCGAAGCCAAGGCATCAGGTCACGTATTGGAGATTGGTTCAAGAACCGAACGGCAGATGCCTGTCGCGCGGAAGGAAGACATTTAGCCTTATCGGCGGAAATGCCGGTCAATAACCAACCGAACCCAAGGAAAAGCAGCCAATTGAAGCCGTTTTGCCCCTTGTGTTCTTTCATTGGAGATTGCAATGAGCAATTCGATTTATCGTTGGGTGATCGTGGCGGCTGGCGGCCTGCTTGGCTGCTTGGCGATCGGCGCCATGTTCTCACTTCCTGTTTTCCTGCTGCCGATCTCGCGGGATACCGGCTGGTCCGTCACCGGGGTCTCCAGTGCCATGACCATCGGCTTCCTGGCGATGGCTTTCGCCAGCATTGCCTGGGGCAGTCTCTCCGATCGCTGGGGTGCGCGGCCGATCGTGCTCATCGGCTCGGTGCTTCTGGCCGTGAGCCTGATGGCGGCCAGCTGGGCGACTTCGCTGATCGCCTTCCAGGTCGTCTTCGGCGTCGTCGTCGGCACCGCCACGGCGGCGATCTTCGCGCCGATGATGGCCTGCGTTACCGGCTGGTTCGATACGCACCGGAGCCTCGCGGTCTCGCTCGTTTCGGCCGGCATGGGCATGGCGCCGATGACGATGTCGCCGTTTGCGGCATGGCTGGTTTCCGGCTACGACTGGAGAACTGCTCTGCAGATCATCGCAGTCGTCGTCGCGGTCATCATGATCCCGGTGTCGCTTCTCGTTCGCCAGGCGCCGGCACTTGCCGGTGCTGCGGCGGCTTCTCCCGAGGAAGAGGCGCAATCGACGATGACAACGAGCCAGGCGCTGAAATCGCCGCTCTTCATTATCCTGCTGCTCACCAACTTCTTCTGCTGCGCAACGCATTCCGGCCCGATCTTTCACACGGTGAGCTACGCCATCACGTGCGGTATCCCCGTGATGGCGGCCGTGTCGATCTACAGTATCGAGGGGCTGGCTGGCATGGGCGGGCGCGTCGTATTCGGCCTGCTCGGCGACCGCTTCGGGGCAAAGCGCGTGCTGGTTCTCGGGCTGCTGGCGCAGGCTTTTGGGGCACTGGCCTATGTCTTCGCTGCGGGGCTCGGTTCATTCTACGCTGTCGCCGCCCTGTTCGGCTTCATCTATGCCGGCGTCATGCCGCTTTATGCCGTGCTTGCCCGCGAGAATTTCCCCCTGCGGATGATGGGAACGGTCATCGGCGGAACAGCCATGGCCGGCAGCCTCGGCATGGCAACGGGACCGATTGCCGGCGGCATGATCTATGATGCGCTGGCCAGCTATACCTGGCTTTATGTCGGCTCCTGGGGCATCGGTCTCGGGGCGTTCCTGATCGCGCTCACCTTCAGGCCCGCACCGCGCTATCAGCAGGCGGCCGCCGCGGCGTGAAGCAGTGCACTGAGATCGACGAGAAAGGGCTCCACCGGAGAGGTGGAGCCCGATCGAGCTGAGCTTTCATTTCAAGACGGCTGCGCCCGTCTTAGATCCTGACCGTTCGTGCGCCGACATGGAGCGCCCGGCCGGCGCCCATGCCCATGATCGCCACGCCGATGCCAAGGGTGATGAAGAGAATGGAGCTGGCCGCGAAGTTGCCGGTCCAGCTACGGATGAAGCCCACGAGCAGCGGGCCGATGGCGGCGAGCACGTATCCGACGCCCTGGGCCATGCCGGAGAGGTGGGCTGCGACATGGGAGTCGGGCGAGCGCAGCACGATGAGGGTCATCGCCGCGGCAATCAGGCCACCCTGGCCGATACCTTGAAGAACGGCCCAGACGAGCACCGTCGACAGCGGCGCAAAGAGGATGCCGATCAGGGCGATGATGGCAGCGGCCGCGAGCGCCACGCAGACGGCGCGCTGGTCCCGGCGGCGGACGGCAAAAGACGGCACGAGCAGGCAGGTAACGACCTGCATCATGATCGAGGCCGAGACGACCGCGCCGGCGGTTGCGGCATCAAGGCCGCGCTCGCGAAGGATCGGCGCCATCCAGCCGAAGACGCAATAGGCCAGTGCCGACTGCAGCCCCATGAACAGGGTTACCTGCCAGGCGAGGCGATCGCGCCAGAGGCCGACAACGCGGAAGCCGCTGTGGCGGGCCTGCGCCTTGCCACGCAGCGCCTGTGGCGCCCAGATCAGGAGCACGATCAGGGCAGGCACCGCCCAGGCTGCAAGCGCGCCGGACCAGGAGCCGGCGACATGGTGCTCGATCGACAAAGTGAGGCCGGCGGCACTGGCCGCGCCGGCGCAGAGCGCCATGGTGTAGAGGCCCGTCATCATCGCGGCCCGGTCGGCGAAGTCACGCTTGACGAGGCCGGGGAGGAGGACGTTGCCGACCGCGATCGCCGCACCGGCGGCAAAGGTCGCAAGGAACAGCAGCGGCACGGATTGAACGCCGCGCAGGCCCGTGCCGAGCGTCAGAAGCAGCAGCACGCCAAGAAGCGTGCGCTCGGCGCCGAAACGTTGCGCGAGTTTTGGCGCAAGCGGCGCGAAGATGCCGAGGCAGAGCACCGGCAGGGTGGTGAGTACGCTGGCGCCTGCGGTCGACAGGCCGGTTGCCTGCATCACCTCGGGCAGCAGCACCGAGAGGCTCGAAAACAGCGGCCGCAGGTTGAAGGCGATCAGAACGAGGCTCACGCCAAGAAGAACACGGGCGCTGCGGCTCAAGACAAGCGGTTGCGGCGCCGGCAGGCTGTCGGCCTCGGCATCGATGAGCTGGTCTTCGAGGTTCAGCGGCGCGGCGGCCTCGGCTTTGTGGGGGTCACGAAAAGTCTGGTTCATTGGGTGAGAAGCCGATCAAGTTCAGCGAGGACGGGGGCCATGAACGCCCGGACGGAGGCCGCGGCCTGGTCCGGATTACCGGACGCGATGGCCTCGACAATCGCCGCATGCGCCCGGTCGTCCGGTTCGGGCAGGTCGCCGCGAAGGGTCGAGTGAATGGTTTCGAGGATGGCCGAGGTAAAGAAATCATAGAGCTCGACGATCGCTTTGTTGCCCGATGCCTCGACAATCGATCTGTGGAAGGCGATGTCGCGTTGGCCGAAGGCGTCGCGTCCGCCATCGGCCACCGTGCCGCGGGCGCCAAGCAGCTTGAACATGCGCTCGAGGTCTTCAGGCGTATGACGGAGTGCCGCCAGCCGCGCCGCCTCGACGTCGAGGGCTGCGCGCGCTTCCCACTGGTCGCGCAGACCGGTGCGCTTGACCCGGTCGAGTGCGCCTGAGGTGTCGACAGTCGAACGCACGTAGGTACCGGAGCCCTGGCGGGCGTCGAGGAGGCCCTTCGAAATCAGCACCCGAACGGCTTCACGCACGGTGCCGCGGCTGACTGCCAGCAAATCGGTGAGGGCCGTTTCGTTCGGAATACGCTCGCCCACGGCCCAACGGCCGCTCAGGATTTCCGCCCGCAGGCTTTCGGTGGCACTTTCGGTGAGATTGGTGCGATTGATCGGCTGCATCATCTGCTCATCAAGTCATCAGATGAATTAATGATTAGGCCCAGTTGCTGCGCGAGTCAATGTGTCCCGGGCCGCCGCCTAGGGGCAGCGAGCCGGCCTGAGTTTTCTCAGAACGCTTCGTCGAACAACCCGCGCGCTCGCGACCGGCGGAAACCGATCGTGCTGGCCTGAGGTCTATTCGGTGAGCCGGCTGCAATGCAGCCAGACGTGGGCCTCAGTTGAGCTTGAGATCGAGGCCGGGATGCAGCTTCTTGAGATTGGGCAAGGATTTCGATTGCCACGGGATTTCGGAGGTCCCGCGCACCGTCAGTTGCACGTTCGGGCGGTTGCGCGCCTCGATCGTCAGCTTGGCGAGCAGGTTGATCCCGGACGAATTCAGGAACTGCAATTCGGTCAGATCGATGGTTACGTGCTCAGGCTCGGATTCGATCACGCCCATGACGGTCGAGAAGATCGGGGCATAGGCTTCCGTTCCCGGCAGCCGCATGGTGCCTTCGAAATGGATATCGTTGCCTTCGGACCAAACGCGATACTCTTCTTTGTCCTTGTTTTCCATGTTCACCGGCTCATCAGTTCGAGAGTTCTGGGACCGCAATGGAGGCATACGTCTCCAGCGAGGTCTCGCCATCGTCTCCCTGGGCACCAAAAACCCAAGCGAAACGAACACCATAATCGCTCATCAGCGTCAAAAGACCAAGCCCCGAACCGCTCTTGCCGAGCCCGGTTGCATTGGCCTCGATGCGCTCGATCAGCAGTTCGCCGGGGTCGCCGGTAGCGATTTCAGAAAGCAGGTCCTGAAAGCGCGCAGCCGTCTCGTTGTCGATGACGTTGGACACTTTCGTGCGGAAGCTGTTTGCTTCGAGGGCGGCTTCCACCATGACGGCGCCGGAAGCACGGAACTTCACCGCATTCTCGACCAGCTCATTGGTCAGGTAGCCAATGTTGTGCCGGACTTCGCGGTAGGTGTTGTGCGAGGCACGGTAGCGCAGTGCGGCAAGTTCGGCCACGAGATCCGAAGCCATGGCGCAATGCTTCCAGCTCAAATCGAGCGGCCCGTCATAGAGGCGTAGCCGCGTCATTCTCTGGTGGGCGCCGATCGTCAGGTCCGCCAGTCCGTAGAGCGTGGTCATCTGATCACCTGTGTCTCATGACGACGAGCGTGATGTCGTCGTAAATCTTCTGCTTGCCGATATGCGCCATCAGGTCCTCGATGATACCCGATTTCACTTCTTCGGCGCTCTGCCCGTAAAATTTCCCGGCACTTTGGCACAACCCCTCGATGCCGAAGAGTTCGCCCTTGGCGTTCACCGCCTCGGTCACGCCGTCCGTGTGCAGCACGATCATGTCGCCGCGGCCGAAGGAAATCTCGCGCGTCGCGACGAAAGCCGAAATGTCCGGTTCGAGGCCGATCGGTAGACCGAGGTCGAGCGTGTCGATCCGCTCGATTTCCGCACCCTTGCGCACGACGATCAGTTCCTCGTGCTGTCCCGACAGCGTCAGGCGGCCATGGTCGTAATCGAGGAAGGCCAGCGACAGATGTTTGTCGGTATTGGTCCGCACGATGTTCTTATAGATGGCGCGGTTGAGGCGGTTGAGGAACTCCTCCGGGTCCATGTCGCCGGCTTCCTGCAAGGCACGGGCGACGGACTGCACCATCAGCATCAGCACACCGCTTTCAAGGCCATGACCGGTCACGTCGCCGATGCCGATCTTGAGCCGGTCGCCGTCGCGCAGCACATCGTAGTAGTCGCCTCCCACCTCGTCGGCGGGGCGCATATAGGCGGCGATCTCGAGGTCGGCGATTTCCGCGAGCTCGCTGGCCTTCGGCAGCACCATCATCTGGATCTGCTTGGCGACGGCGAGTTCGGCGCCAAGGCGCAGGTTCTCACTGCGCAACTGCGTGTTCAGCGCTGAAATCTGATGGTTGGCGTCCTCAAGCTGGCTCGTGCGCTCGGTCACCAGGTTTTCGAGGTTCTCAGTGTGGTAGCTGATCTCTTCCGCCATTCGGTTGAAGGCGATGCCGGCTTCCCCGACCTCGTCGCGCGTAGAAATTGGGACGCGGACCGAATAGTCCTTCGCCTCGATCCGTGTTGCGGCTCCAGCAAGCGTGCTGATGCCGCGAGTAACCCGCTTGGAAATGCCGAACACTGCAAGCGTGACGAACAGCAGTGAGGCAAGCAGAGCGAGAATCTGATAGATCAGGATGCGGTTCGTCGCCTCGGAGATCCCTGACTGCGCCGCAAACAGCGAGGCGTAGATTTCCCGCTCGGGCACGACGATGCCGATCGACATGGTCTCCCGGCGCACGGGACCGGACACCCAGAAATTCTCCGGCTCCAACAGCTTCAGGAGAATGAGATAGGGGACTTTGTCGCCGCCTTCGTCAAGCAGAACGCGCTGTATGGCGCCGTCGCCGATGAGGGCTAGTTCTGCGATCGCTGGCTGTATGCTGCGGCGCAGCGAGCGCTCGAGCCCGGTAACACCTTGCCCACCGGTATCGCTCGACCGTTGCAGGCCGATGACCTTTTCGCCAACGGGATTGATGGCAAGCACGTTGCCGTCGGACATGGCCAGGAAACCGAAGCCACTGTCGCCGACCTTGACGCTCTCGACCACTTCGGCGAGCTGGTCGAGCGTGATATCGGTACCGGCCGCTCCGGCGACACCCTTACGGTCGCGCGCCCAGAGCGGCTGGAAGAAACTGACGATCAGTTTCCCCGTGGCGGCATCCGTATAAGGTGCCGTTTGCGTGGTATCGGCTGCAACAGGCCTGAGGCTCGGATCCTTCGCCCATCCTTCCCAGGACTCGTAGAGGCCGGGGAAGAAGAAGTTCCAGAAGTTGGCCTCGTTGTGACCGGGGTAGAGACGGTCGAACGTCTGCGCCTGATCGGCATAGGGCGCCATCCGCAAGATCGGCCGCTCCTTTGGTCCGACGTAGTACATCTGCAGTTTGGAGCGGCCGTGTGCAAGCAGTGCGGGAGCAACCAGATCGAGAACGGCGCTGTTCTCGATATCGGTCTGCACCTCGGGTAGCGGCCGGTGGTCGGGGCCAAGGAGATAGCTCCAAACGCTGACGCTCGAGAGCTGTCCCGGGAGGTTCTGCGCCCACCCACCTTTAGCATCGTAGGTGACGGTAACGGATTCCGGTGCGTGCCGCGCCAGTGCCTCTCCGACATCGGACCTGCGCACGGGGCGGTCGATTTGCGCCTGGAGCACGCCCGCGAGCGTGGCGACGTCTGCGTGAACCTGACCGAGCAGAAGATTAACCCGTGCTGCCGTCGATTCCGCGTAGGTGAGGATGTAGTCTTCGTTGGCCTTTTGCAGGCCCTGTCCGACCTCCGTCGTCGCGTCGCGCGACAATCTCTGAACGTTCCAGAGCGCCAGACCGCCTGTTAGCAGGAGGTCGAAGAGCACGGCGCTGCCGACAACCAGCACGAACTTGGCGCGAAAGGATCTCAAACCGAACCGGGGACGTTGGATATCGTTTGCGCTCATAGTGGTTTGCGCCCGGACGCTGCCCAGATCGGCCAGCCGGCATAGCCCTTTGGATGCAGTGCCGCGAAGATGTGATCCCGGAAGCCCTGGCGAAAACGGTCGATGAAGTCGGGAGCTTCGCCGTGTCTCGCCGCCATCGCCGTAAACATCGTCTCCCAGCCGGCAATGATGTCGGCGAAATCCTGCGGGTCACCGTCCAGATTGGTGACCATGAAGGATTCGACCAGGATGTCGTCGAATCCCGCGTCGGCGAGATAGCGCCGGCTCTTCGGCCCGAGCTCAACATCCATCTCGAAATGGCTCAAAAGCCTTGCGAGCTCGTTGTAGGTCCACTGGATGCTTTGCGCCCGCGGTTCGCCGAGACAGTGCGAATTCTTCTCGTTGGTGATGTAGACGCGGCCGCCCGGCTTCACGATCCGATAGAGCTCCTTGAGAAGCAGCTCCGGCTGATTGAAGATCTGCAGCGAGTGGCGGCAGGACACGAAGTCGAACTGGTTGTCCTCGAGCAGCATCTCCGACGCGTCGCCGTAGGTATATTCGATACCCGTCACGCCAAACTCCGCTGCCACATTGCGGGCATAGGCGAGGCTCGGCTTCGAGTGGTCGAGGGCGACGATCCGCGCCGGCTGGAACTCCTTCTGCGCGAGCACGGCGAAATCGCCAATGCCGCAGCAGATGTCTGCCATGGCGATGCCGGGCCGCATCCCGTGGCACGGCAGGATGGTGCGCTCGTGGCGCCAGGTCATTTTCGTCTGCGCGCGGAGGATGGGAATGAAACTCGTATCCTCGACGAAGCTCTGGCCCGGATAAAACATCGAATCATAGACCTCGACGGAGATCTGCGGCTCGATCGTGCTCAAATGCCGGAACATGCGCGTCGTCCACCCGACGACGCTGGAGGTGACGACGATCAGGCGCAGGTCCGACCGCTCCCGGCAGGCGTCGAGGGCGACCCGGATAAAAGCCTGGAAGGCCGTGTTGTTCATCTGGATGAGGCGCTTCACGTCGATATAGAGAACGCCCTTCACCGCATCGATCGCTTCCCTGAGCGCATGAATGCTCTCGGCGATCTCATCGATCGATCGCGGGCGAATCGTTCCGGAGAGCGAGAAGACCTGGCTGTTCGGATCGAAGGCGACTTTGAAGCGCTGAGTAAGGCCCGCCGCGATCAACTCACCATTCCTTCAAGAGGCAAATCCACCACCAGGGTGATTGCCGAAGCCGCGTCTTCGTCGAGCCGAAGGCGGGCGTCATAGTTGACGGCGAGGTCCAGAAGCACCGATTCCCGGCTCGGGGCGAGATCGTTGGAAATGGCATCGAGATAACGGGCCTCGGCGTCGCTCTCGCGGGTTCTCGATACGGCTTCGCGATAGAAGCGCGCCTGACCAGGCGGGCATGGAAAACTGAGCTGAACCCGCTCCGTGACGCCTTGGCGATAGATCGACAGGCCGATCTTTCCGTCGGTCGTGCCGCCGCGAAACGAAACTTCGAGAAGCTCGTTCAAAGCGGAGGAGAAGAAGTTCGAATGCCGCACCGGATCGGTTCTGTTGTGGCTGATCATGCGGGCGAGGTAGCTCGAAACATGATCGCAGTGCTGCCAGTCCGACAGAAATATTTCCATCTCCATATCGAACTGCAGCAAGGGCTCGAAAGCCGTCCCCGTGGTCTTATTGACACTTGCACCCATGCAGCAATGTCCTCCGCACCCCGAACTCTGCCACGGCCATACGGCACTTTCTATAATGATTTCTAACCACGCGACCCCCGGATTTTGCGGTAAACAACCCAGGTGATGCGCCGCGCGTCCCGCCGCGCAACGCACGGATGCGCCTAGAGCGTTGCCATTGCCGACGAGCGGCGAAGATAGGCGCCAATGGCGTCTGCCGGCATCGGCATGCCCAGGAAGTAACCCTGCAGCCGGTCGCATCCCTCTTTCCGCAGCCAGACCGCCTGTCCAACCGTTTCCACGCCTTCGGCGGTGACGCGCATGCCGAGGCCATGCGCAAGCCCGATGATCGACCGAACGATCGTCTGGCTTTTTTCGTCGCTCTCGAGGTCCTTGATGAAGTAGCGGTCGATCTTGATCGTATCGAAGGGGAAGTTCTTGAGGTAGCTGAGCGACGAATAGAAGGTGCCAAAATCGTCGAGCGAAATCTGGATGCCCAGCACGTTCAGGGTGTTCAGCGTGTCCAGGTTGTTGGTCGTGCGCTCGAGCAGGACCGATTCGGTGACTTCCAATTCAAGCCGGTCGGCCCTGAGGCCCGCCATGTCGATCGCCTGGGCGATCCGGTCCGTCAGCCCCTCCCGCAGGAATTCGGCCGGCGAGAGATTGACGGCGACGGTGAAGTGCGACGGCCAAGTCGCGGCCTGCCGGCACGCCTCTTCCAGCACCCATTGGCCGATCTCGTTCATCAGCCCGTCGGCTTCCGCCATGGGAATGAAGACATTGGGGGGGATGACACCCACCAGCGGATGGTGCCAGCGCACCAGCGCCTCAAATCCGACGATCGAGAACGGCGGTTCGACGAGTGGCTGGTATTCGATGGAAAACTGCCTGTCCTGAAGCGCCGTGCGCAGGCTGCGACGTAGCATCTCCCGCTGTTCCAGCACGATCAGCATCGAGCGGCTGAAGGTCTTCGACCGGCCGCGGCCGTCTTTTTTTGCAGCATAGAGCGCGATGTCCGCGGCCTTCATCAGCTGCTCGATCTCGTTGCCATCGTTGGGGGCGATGGCAATTCCGATGCTGGCGCCGACGAAAACCGCAATGCCGTCGATCGTAAAGGGTTCATTGAACGCCTGGATCAAGGCTTCCGCCAGATATTCGGCATCCGTCGGCTGGTCGCTGTGGCGTTGGATAACGGCGAACTCGTCGCCCGCAAGGCGATAGGCGACCTCGCCGTCGCGAAGAGCGCCGCGGATGCGCTCCGCCGCCATCTTGAGCACGGCGTCGCCGGCGCCGTGGCCGAGCGTGTCGTTGACCGGCTTGAAGTCGTCGAGGTCGATCTGCATCAGTGCCAGCTTTTCGCGCGGCGTCGGCAGGATGTTTTGCAGGTCGTCGCTGAATTGCCGGCGATTGGGCAGGCCCGTCAGCACATCGTGCGTCGCCTGGTGGAGAAGCAGCGCCCTTTCGCTTTCGCCATGGCTGCCGACCTCGCGGCGCGTCGAGCGGCCACTCGTTTCGAGCACGCCAATGCCACGCAATGCGCGGAAGACCAGAAGCGTGCGCCGGGATTTGGTGGTTGCGTCAATGACTTCGACGCTGCGGGGCAAACCGTTTGCGACCACCGACGCGACCGTCGCCTTGGAGGCAGGAGCAAGCAGTTCGGGATAAAGGTGCCACAACGTTGCATCGACCAGCGTGCCGACTTCGTAGGTTTCCTGGAGCGCCGGCGAAGCGCTCGTCAGATGGAAGGCCTCGTCATAGAACGAGAGGATTTCATCGGTGTTGGCCGCGCCCGGATCTTGCACTGAAGCTGAAGCAGACAAGGTTGCATCAGTGTCCTGCATACTTGCCTTTTCCTTTCCGTTCCGAACTCGCCCGGGGACAGCAAGCGGTCCCGCCTCCCGCAGACACTGCACGCGCGGCACTTCGGCGTGGTTCGTCCTTCTCCAAAGCTACCGCGTGACGTATCTGGGTCAATGCCCTTGCCGCGCGCCGAAAACTAACTGTGGAAACCTCGTTTCGGAACATGGCGGGCTCCGGCGCGGCGCCGTTGCCCTGCACGGTTGTATATAAGACCCTTCTTTTATCATTTACCATCATTGCATGCAATTTGGCGCCGTTTCGATGGGAAGCCGAAAGCTGCTTCATGCCGCGATCCCATTGCAGGACAGCCGCTTGGAGCACGCTTTGCGGCACAAGGCTGTCCTGCATAGTGTCGACGAACGGCTGATTTGGATGGACAAACGGAAGGAACGGTCTCTCTCAGGCGCGGGTTAACCATAAACGAAGAAACCGGGGGATTGGGTGGCTGTTCTTCCTCCACCTCCGGTTCGGAAGCGCAGTTGGCGCCTCGCGCGCTCAGAGATCGGCCGCCTGTGTCAGCCGGCCGATTCCTTGGAGCGGGTCAGCGCGTGCTCAAGATCACGTCGGTCTTCTGGAAGGTCCGGACGTCGATCAGGCCCTTGTCCGAAATCCTGAGTTCCGGAATGACGACGAGGGCCAGCAGCGAGTGCTGCATGTAGGCGTTGTTCAACCGGCAGCCGCAGGCGCGCATCGCCTCGACGATGGCCGCGGCCTTCTCGGCAACGATCTCCGCCCGCTGATCCGACATCAGGCCGGCAACGGGAAGTTCGACCAGAGCCAGCTCGCGGCCTTCCTTGATGACGACGATGCCGCCGCCGACCTCGTGCAGTCGGTTGGCGGCCTTGGCCATGTCCGCCTTGTTCGTGCCGACGACGATCATGTGGTGGCTGTCATGCGCGACCGTGCTGGCGATCGCGCAATCGCTGCCGTAGCTGAAGCCGGAGACGAAGGCGTTGACGACGTCGCCGGTGCCGCGGTGGCGTTCGACGAGCGCGATCTGGCAGATATCGTTGGCCCTATCCATCTGCACGAAGCCGTTTTCGATTGCGACCTCGGCCTCGAGCGCGCGCGTCGGCGCCTGGTTTTCGACGACGCCGATCACGTTCACCCGCGCCCTTGTAGCGCGTGCATTGGACGGAATGTCGAAATCCGCGGCGGCCAGCATCCGGCCGAGATGCACGGTGTTGCGGGCGCTTTCCGGATAGACATAGGCCGGGATGTCGCGCACCAGCGCGCCGCCTTCGGCCAAGAGTTCGCCGCGCGCAAACACCATCTCGATCGGCAGCGCCGCGAGATCCGAGGTGACGATCAGGTCCGCCCGCCGGCCGGGCGCGATCGATCCGAGCTCGCGCTCCAGGCCGAAATGCTGGGCGGTGTTGAGCGTCGCCATCTGGATGGCGGTAATCGGTTTCAGCCCCTGTGCGATCGCATGGCGCACCACGCGGTTCATGTGTCCGTCATGAACCAGCGTGCCGGAATGGCTGTCGTCGGTGCAGAGCAGGAAATTGCGCGGATCGAGGCCGGATTCGGTGACGGCCTTGATTTGTGCGGCAACATCGTACCAGGCGGAGCCAAGGCGCAGCATGGCGCGCATGCCCTGGCGAACGCGGGCGATCGCGTCCTCTACGGTGGTGCCCTCGTGGTCGTCGGCCGGGCCGCCGGCGGCGTAGGCGTGGAATTCGCGGCCGAGATGCGGCGAGGCAAAGTGCCCACCGACGGTCAGCCGCGCATCCTGGGTCGCAGCGATCTCGGCCATCATCTTCGGGTCGTTGGCAGCGACACCGGGGAAATTCATCATCTCGCCGAGACCGATGACGTTCGGCCAGGCGAGCGCCTCGGCGACATCTTGAGCGGAAAGCTCGGCGCCGGCGGTCTCAAGGCCCGGCGCGCTCGGCACGCAGCTCGGCACCTGGACGAGCACGTTGACCGGCAGGCTCTGCGCTTCCTCGTTCATCAGCCGGACGCCATCGAGGCCGAGCACGTTGGCGATCTCGTGCGGGTCGATGAACATGGTGGTGGTTCCGTGCGGGATCACCGCGCGGGCAAATTCGGTGACGGTGACGAGACCACTCTCGACATGCATGTGCGCGTCGCAAAGGCCGGGCACGAGATAACGGCCGGCCGCATCGACGACCTTGGTGCCTTCGCCGATGGTGTGGCTGGCGTCCGGGCCGACATAGGCGAAACGGCCGGCTTTGACGGCGATGTCAGTGCCGGGAATGATCTCGCCGGAATAGACGTTGACCCATTTGCCGTTGCGGATGACGAGATCGGCCGGCTTGCGGCCCATGGCGACGTCGACCAGTTCGGGTGCGGTTCTCGACCAGGATTGAAGCATGTTTGTTTCCTTCGGATGGGCGATGTCGGCGCCCTTCCATAAAAAGGAGGGCGCCGAAGGATTTGCTGGTGGTCTATTGAGTCTGGGCTACGAGGGCTGCGGCAAGCAGCGCGACGAACCACATGACCGGTCTTACATCGCGCGCCCGGCCGCAGACCAGTTTGATCAGCACATAGGCGATGATCGCAAGCGACAGGCCGAGCGTGATCGAGAAGGTGAGCGGGATCAAGACGATCGCGAGGAACGCGGGGATCGCCTCGTCGAGCGCGCTCCAGCGGATGTTGCTGATCGGCTCGGACATGAAGAGACCGGTGAGGATCAGGACGGGCGCAGTGGCCACCGCCGGCACCAGCGAGAGCAGCGGCGACAGGAACAGGAAGGGCAGGAAGAGCAGGCCGGCGATAAGTGCCACCAGTCCGGTCCGGCCTCCTTGCTGGATGCCGGCGCCGGATTCGAGATAGACGGTCGCGGGGCTGGTGCCGAGTGGGGCGGAGATCAGTGCCGCGATCGCATCGACATGCATCGATTCGCGGATGTTGCGCGGCATGCCGATCTCATCCTTGAGGTCGGCCGCTTCAGCAAGGCCAAGGAATGTGGAAAGCGCCTCGATGAAGTTGGTGAACAGGAAGACGAAGATGAAGGGCAGGTAGATCAGGTTCAGCGCGCCCAGGAGATCGATCTGGCCAACGAAGCTGAAATCCGGTGCGGCGGAGAAACCGCTCCAGTTGACCAGCGTGTGCACGTCGGGCGTCTCCGGCCAAAACGCGCTGCCGTCGCCCCACCAGCGGCCGATCGGGATCGCAAGGATGGTGGTGAGGATCATGCCGGCCATCATCGCGCCGGGAACGCGCCGCACCACCAGCGCCACCGTCAGCACGAAGCCGGCGATGGAGGTGAGCGTCACCGGGTTGAACTGGGTCAGCCCGACGATGGTGTCGGGATTGGCAACGATGAACTTGGCGTTTTCCAGGCCGATCAGCGCGATGAAGAGGCCGATGCCGCAGGCGATGCCGTAGCGCAGATCAACCGGGATTGCCTCGATGATCGTCTGGCGCAGGTTGAAGAACGCCATGATGGTGAAGAGCACGCCGGCCCAGAAGACGCAGCCGAGCGCGACCTCGAGCGGAACCTTGGCGCCGACCACCATCGTATAGGCAAAGAGCGCGTTGATGCCCATGCCCGGCGCCACCAATATGGGGCTGCGCGCATAAAGCCCCATGGCGCAGCTGCCGATGAAGCTGACGAGCACCGTCGCCGTCACCCCCGCCGAGAACGGAATGCCGGCATGCGCCAGGATCGAGGGATTGACGACGATGACGTAGGAGGCGGCGAGAAAGGTCGTGAGGCCGGCAAAGATTTCCGTGCGGACGGTGGAGCCGAACCGCGAGATCTGGAAGTAGCGGTCAAGAAGGGCGTGAAGCCAGGATGTCTCCGGGCTAGGTGCCGCCTCCACGGTCTTGTTCTGTATGTTCATTTTGTTCCCCTTTTTTGAAACGACTGAGGGGGCCGGCATGACCGGCCCCCTCTTCAGGCATTATTCCGCGGCTTCGGCGCGCTCATCCCCGCTTGCGGGCGAAAACGGCGAGATCACCTTGAGCCCGACACAATCGACGACGCCGAGGTCGGTGATCGCATATTCCGGAATCGCCGTGATCTGCAGCACGAACATGTACATGAAGGGCCAGGGAAGCGGGCAACCGAGGGCTCGGGCCGCATCGTCGAGTTGGTCTTCCAGCGCCGCCATCTCGGCCGGTTCGATGTCGGAGACGATGCCGCCGATCGGCAGGTGCAGGAAGGCTTCAACCTTGCCGTTCCTGACCACGACCTGGCCGCCATTGTGGGCGATCAGGTGGTTGATGGCGATGCGCATGTCTTCGAGGTCGGCGCCGATGCAGATGATGTTGTTGTCATCGGGCGCGGTCGAGCTGGCGATCGCGCCTTCGCGCAAGCCGAAGCCGGAGGTGAAGGCAACCGGGCGGTTGCGGGTCTTGCCGTAGCGCTCGACGACCGTGACGTATTGCACGTCCCTTGCCGGATCGGCGAAGACTTGACCGTCCTTGACCACAAGCGTCACGTCGTGGCGGGTGCGCACAAAGATCTTTTCCGGCGTGACGGCGATCGCCATCGCCTCGGCCGTGTCTCCGGCGCCGTCATAGGCAACCTTCAGGTCGCCGGGCTCAAGCGCCGCAACCTTGACGGAGTTGAGCAGTGCCACGCTTCGCTCCGGCGGCGTCAGCTCGATCGCCATCTTGCCGTCACGGGCGACCACTTCGCCCTTGGCGACGACCGTCTCGATGTTGAAATCGCGCAGGTCGTTGACGAGCAGGATGTCGGCGGCGCGGCCGGGCGAGATCGAGCCGACCTTGTCGTCGATCCTCAGCGCGTCGGCCCCGTTGATCGTCGCCATCTGGATCGCCGCCATCGGCGAAATGCCCATGGCGATCGCCATGCGGACCATGTTGTCGAGATGGCCGCGCTTCAGGATGTCGCTTGCCACCACGTCGTCGGTGCAGAAGCTGATGCGGCGGAGCGCCTTCACGCCCATTTCCGTCACGATGCGCAGGTTGTCCGCAAGGAAATGCGAGATCGAGGATTCACGCACCACGACATGCATGCCGGCGCGCAGCTTTTCGAGCATCTCTTCCGGCGTGTAGCTCTCGTGGTCGGCGCGAACGCCCGATTGCTGGTAGCCGTTAAGCCGTGCGCCGCGGGTCATCGGGCAGCAGCCAAGCACCGGCAGTCGGCTCTTCTCGGCGAGTTCAAGCGCCGCCAGCACGTCGGCGTCTTCTTCCTGGATGAACTCGCGCACCGTCTCCCAGATGCCGACGCATTCCGGCCAGTGGTGTGTCGCCTGGTGGTCGGCCGGGCTGAAGTAGTGGCCGACGGTCGAGCGCGGCATGGTGTAGGGCGTCTTGCAGGGGGCGCCCCAGAAGACTTTCAGCGGCGTCTGCTTGGCTTCATCGAGGAACTCGCGTGCTGCAGCCGGCCCGCCGACGACGATGATCTGGTCGAGGCCGGTGACGATCGAGGTCGTGCCGAGCGGAACGACGGCCTTGGCAAAGCTCGTCAGAGACATCTTCGAGCATTCGACATGCAGATGCCCGTCGATCATGCCCGGCGCGAGATATTTGCCCGTGGCGTCGACGATCTTGGTCTCAGGGCCGATATAGTCGGAGATGTCGCCGACGGCGATGATGCGTTCGCCATAAATGGCGACGTCGGCCTGATAGATTTCCTCCGAGACGACATTGACGAGGCGACCGCCCCGGATCGCCAGCGTTGCCTTGCCGCCGGTGCCTGATGCGGCGCGAATGAATTCTCTGATATCGCTCACTGGAACCTCTTTTCCCTTAGCTCCAGTGAACATTCCCAATTCCCATGCGTTTGCACAATGGGCCGAAACAGGCTATTTTCTGAACATATCATCCAAGATTTTGGACGAAATATGGATCTCTCACTTATCGACTGCTTCGTAAAGGTTGCCGATTCCCGTTCGATTTCAGCGGCTTCCAGGCGGCATCGGCTGCCTAAGTCGACGCTCAGCCACAAGATCCGTCAGTTGGAGGACGAGTTCGGCATCGAGCTCTTCGTGCGCGAGGGGCACCAGCTGCATGTGACCGATGCGGGCGCCGAATTCCTGCGTTACGCGCGGCTCATCCAGTCGAATTGTGACGATGCGGCAACCGCGATGGCGGAGATGCGCCAGGAGGTGGCAGGCACGCTGCGGGTAGGATCGACCGGTGAGTTCGGCACGACGATCACCTCGGAACTGCTCTACGCCTTTCGCCAGCAATATCCGCAGGTCAATCTCGACGTCGTCTTTCTCTCCTCGCGTCAGCCGTTTTCCGACGTCACCGAACAGGCGCTCGACGGCATCTTCCATTGGGGCGAGCCGTCGGATGTGGACTACATCAGCCGCCGGCTTTCGGTCTCGTCGTACGGTCTCTTCGCCAGCCCGCAATACATCGCCCGCCACGGACAGCCGGAAAACCCGGACGAACTTGGCGGCCATCGCGGCCTCGTCTTCCGCCAGCCGACGCGGCTGCAATCCTGGTACCTGACGCAAGCCGGCGAGGACGAGGTGGACCTGCTACCAGCAGCCACCTGCACCACCAACGACTACTGGACGATCAAGTATTTCGCGGTGGCAGGCGAGGGCATCGCCTACCTGCCTGACTTCTTCGTCGAGACCGAGCGGCAGGCGGGCCTGCTGGAGCCGGTGCTTTCAGACTGGCGCTCGCCGCAGACGGCGATCAATCTCATCTACTCACGCCGCCGCCACGTCTCGAAGCGCTTCAAGGCCTTCGTCGACTTCTGCATCGACTTCTATCGCGATCGGGATCGGGTGAAGATCCCGCGCTATTACGTCGAACGGGTCAGCCTTTGACGCTGGTCGTCGCCTAGCGAAGCAATGTAGGCAGCATGCTCGCGCCATCGACATTGCCGCCGCAGAGCAGCACGACATTGGTCTGGCCGGCGTATTTTTCGGCGACCTGGCGGAAGCCGGCGAGCGCGAGGGCTGCAGCCCCTTCGACCAGCATATGCTCGTCAAGAAGCAGCTCGCGCATCGACGCTTCGATTTCCGCTTCCGTGCATGTGACGACCTGATCAATGACGGCCATGGCCAGGGCGAGCGTGACACTGTCTTCATCCAGGCCACCGGCGACCGCCTCGGCGAATGTATCGAGATGTTCCGTCTCGACGACGCGACCCGCGTTCATCGAAGCGGCAAGTGCTGCGGAATTGGCGGCGGAAACGCCGATGACGCGAGTGTGCGGGCTGAAACTCTTCAGCACCGAGCCGATGCCGCTGATCAGCCCGCCGCCACCCATGGCGACGAAGACATTGTCGATGCGTTCGGTCTGTTCCAGCAGTTCGAGCCCAATGGTTCCCTGTCCGGCGATGATCTCACGATCGTTGTAAGGCGAGACGTAGACACGCTTGTCCGATGCGGCCAGCCGCTGGGCTTCCTGTTCGGCGAGCCCTGTTTCGCCGCCGTGGAGAATGACGTCGACGCCATAGGAGCGGATGCGTTCGAGCTTCGCCGCCTTGACGATCTCGGGCAAGACGACGGTCAGTTTCTGGCCGATCGCACTTGCCGCATGGGCAGCACCGATGCCGTGGTTGCCGGAGGAGGCGGTGATGACCCGCTGATCTCTCGGCATCGACGTCATCTTGCTGGAGGCACCCCTAATCTTGAAGGAACCAGTCAACTGCAGGTTCTCGGCCTTGAACAGCACAGTCGAAGACGTTTGCCGTCCGATTGCGCGGGAGGGGATCAGCGGCGTCTCATAGATGAACGGACGGATACGCTGGCGTGCCTGTACGGAGCGTGCTGCTGTTTCGAAAATGTCTTTGTTCATGATAGTGCTCCTTCAGCGCGCCCAAGCAGACCGAGCGCAGCGAGCGCGGCATAGGTGATGGCGATATCCTGTGTCGCGATCCCCGTCAGGTCGACGATGGTGATGTCTCCGTCCGAGCGCCGACCCTTGGTCGCACCGGAAAGAACCGCTCCGAGCGCAACGCAGCGCCCTTCGCCGATCGATCCTGCCCGCGCAGCGGCGGAGAATTCGCCGTGATCCAGGCATTGCTCGGAGAGATCGACGAAAAGCCGATCGGCGCGGGCAACGAGCGCGATGTCGAGCTCCTGCTTGCCCGGCGCATCCGCACCCATGGCGGTGATGTGCGTGCCGGGAGCGATCCAGTCCGACCGGATCAGCGGCTCTTTCGAGGGTGTCGTCGTCACGATCGCATCGGATTGGCGGCACAGCGCTTCCAAGTCGGTTGTCGCCTCGATGGCAAACTCAAGGTCTGCAAGATCGGCAAGCACAGCGGCTACCTTTTCCGGCGACCGTCCCCAGACCGAGAAATGAAGCTTTCGATCCGAGAGCGCGGCGAGCGCGCGGATCTGGACGCGCGCCTGCGTACCGGTGCCGACGATGCCGACCGAGCGGGTGTCGCTGCGCCACAAGGCCATGGTCGCGATGGCACCGCCGATGCCGGTGCGCAGATCGGTCAGCATCCCTTTATCGTCGAGCACCGCGACCACGTCTCCAGTCTCGGCGGAGACCGCAACCATCATGCCGTTGCTGGATGGCAGCCCCCTGGCCGGGTTGTCATAGAAACCGGACGCGATCTTCACGACGAAGATCGGATCGCCTTCGATGTAGCCGTATTTGATGTGGCAATCGGCATTGCGGCCGGCAAGCGGCAGGTAGCCGACCGGCGGCAGGTTGGCGCGGCCATCGGTCACAGCAATATAGGCGTCGCGGATGGCCGGGGCCGCGAGTGTCAGCAGGGGCAAGGATGCAAGTTTTTCGCGGTCGATGACGATCATGGCGCGCTGCCCTCGCTCAGATATTTGTAGACGGTCGCCCGGCCCATGCCGAGGATACGGGAGATGTAGGAGGCGGCGTTCTTGCCGCCGAAGGCTCCATCGGAGGAAAGAGCGATCACCAGCGCCTGCTTGTCGGTCCGGCTCATGGTCGAGATCGTCAGCCCGCGGGCCGTCGTCCATTGCTGGACATACTCGTTGACCCGCTCGTGCCAGTCCTCCTTGAACAGGCTCTCCGGCTTGTCGCCGCTTGAGGGCACGCGGACAAGCGCGTTGAGGGTCCTGAGTGCGGCGTGAAAGTCCGAGACATCGGCGTTGATGCAGAGCACGCCGATCGCCTTACTTGTTGCATCACGCAGCACCGCGCTGATCGATTTGATCGAGCGCCCGTCCCAATTGACCTTCTCGTAGGGACCGATGATCCCGTCCGCTTCCTTGAAACCGATCTCGCTGAGCAGCGAGGGTTCGCCGATTTCCCGCTTGGAAAAATTACCGGCGATGTGGATCACGGTTTCGGTTGCGAGATCGTGCAGCACGACTTCGGCATAGGGCTGGAACAGCAAGGCGATCGCGTCGCAGACCAGCATATGCGGGCGGAGTTCGGGATTCACGGCCTTTCCTTTCTTCAGGAACCGCCCTTAAATCACCCGTGGACTAAAATGTCCATATTGGATTTTACGTCTGCACATTTCAAAAACCGCGACAGCGGCGTGCGAGATTTTCGCACGCTGCTGTTGGAACTGCCGATGGGGAGAGTGGGGATCAGGGTTGGCGCACGCAGGTAATGCGGGCGCCGGAATGGGCTCAGCCCTTGTTGGGGCCGCCGCGCCAGGTGCACAGCAGATGATCGAGCGACAGCTTGCCGGGACCGGAAGCCATGAGGCCGAGTGCCATTGCCGCCCAGGTGATGTGGATGGGCCAGCCGTCCGGAACGGTCAGTTGCACGACTGCGGTCATCACCAGCAGCCCGAGCGCGGCAAAGCGGGTTGCCAGACCGAACACCAGCAGGATCGGCAGAAGGATCTCGGCCGAGCCCGCGGCAAAGGCCATGACCGCCGGTGCGGGATAGGGATAAGGACCGCCGGGAAGATGCAACTGAAACTCCGAACTGAAGAGCAGCACCGCGACATCGTTCAACTGTAGGAAACCGTCCCATTTGCTCATGCCGGACCGGAAGAACGGCACGGCCAGCCCAAAGCGCAGGACGAGTTGCGCGAGCCAGAGGGGAGCGAGCGCGCCGACCGCCCGGTTCGCGCGGCGGGCCAAGTGCGACAGGTCGGTGGCATTGACGCTGTTTCGGGAGCTGTATGCGGACATCATGGTTTCATCCTCCGTAATGAATGGCCGAGAAGGCGCCGGCCTCGAGCGCCGCTGCGATGGCGGTGGCGAGGTCGAGCGAGGGATATTGGCTTGCTGCTTCCGTTGCCGCCGTGGCCAGGGGAACACCTGACAGCAGCCGGTCGAGCAGAATGTCCGCTCCGGGTGTGAGGTTGCGGACAGCCACCTCCAGTTCCGGGCGGGTGATCAGCGCGCTTTCCGGCGCCAAGGACTCGATTCGGTCGACCGGTCCGCTCGCCCGGTTGACGGCAAAGATCGTCACAGCGGGATAGTCGGATGGGACGATCCGGGTCGCCGGGTGCGCCTCGAAGACGGCGTCGCCGAGCCGGTCCGGCGGAACGGCGGCGAGTGCATCTGGCGTCAGCGCCGACTTATCGGCGGCGTGATAGGCATCGAGCCAGGCGCGTTCGATCCGCGCCACATCGGCAAGCCAGGGCATCGCTTGGGCGTACTCGTAGCGCGCGATGAAGTTGGGAAAGTCCCGGCCGTATTCGAAAAGCAGCGGCGAGGTCGGGGGCGTTTCCCGCACGTGAAAGCGGGCCATGGCACGAAAGAAGGTTTCGCCGGTGATGCGCTCAGTCGCCGGGAAGGTCGCCGCCAGCGCCTCGATCAGGCTGACGGTGACGTTGTTGCGGTAGACGTTGAAGCGCTTGACGGCCGCCTTGCCATTCGGGCCGGAGACCAGCGTCGGCGTCTGCCGTTCCGGATCAAGAAGCGGCGGAACGAAGCCGGCGACATAACTGCCGGCGGCGCCAACGCGCGCGGTGGGTAGTCTGCTAGGCGCTTGCACGGAACTTCTCCCGTGACGCCACCTGCGCATGGCGGTCAAGGATCCGTTGTGCGGCCGTCGCCTCGCGCTTCAGCACCGGCCAGTCGGGAATGGCGCTGTCCCATTCGATCAGAGTCGGGATGAGGCCGGTCCGAGCGATGACCATTTCGTAGAGTTTCCAGACGGCATCGGCGACCGGCCCGTCGTGGCTGTCGACCAGCAGCAGTTCGCCCTCGTCGTCCTGCTGTTCCGCGTGCCCGGCAAGATGGATCTCGCCCACATGCTCCAGCGGAAAGTCGCTGAGATAGTCGAGCGCGGAATAGCCGTGGTTGGTGGCCGAGACGAAGACGTTGTTGACGTCGAGCAGCAGTCCGCAGCCGGTGCGTTTTACCAGTTTGCGAATGAACGCCGTTTCGCTCATCGTCGATTCCCGGAAGGTGACATAGGTCGAGGGATTTTCGAGCAGCAGCCGGCGGCCGATCATCTCCTGGACCTCGTCGATATGATCGGCGACGCGAGCGGCGGTCGCCTCGGTGTAGGGCAGCGGCAAGAGGTCGTTGTAGAAGGTGGTTTCGTGGGTCGACCAGGCGAGATGCTCGGAGACAAGGGCCGGTTCATAGCGGTCGACCAGATCCTTGAATCGGGCGAGATGCGTCTTGTCCAGCGGTTGTGGCCCGCCAATCGACATGCAGACGCCATGCAGTGAGACCGGAAAGTCCTCGCGGATGCGGGTAAGTGCTGCATGCGGCGGACCGCCGGCGCCCATGTAGTTTTCCGCATGAACCTCGAAGAAGCCGCCCGGCGTATCATCGGCGAGGATTGCCGGCAGGTGCTGGTGCTTGAAGCTGGTTCCCGCCAGCCCGGCGATTTCATGTTTCGGCAGACGCTGGCTCACCAAGGCAAACCGGCCGCCGTATCCTGTCGAAGTGCTCATCGCCAATCCCGTTCAGTATTCGAGTGCTTTTCAGTGGCGGGCTGAAGCGCCACCGTTTGGTGAAAGCCTGTGCGGAACGGGACGCGATTGCCCCGCATCCCGTTCCGCTCTGTGGTGGATCAGGAAGGCATGTCGCGGGCCAGCGGCTGCGGCGAGCCCTTGCGACCGTCGGGCAGTTCCATGGTCGTGCAGGTGCCGCCATCGACAAACTTCCAGGCGTTGCCCTGATAGTCGACCGTGGACGTGGCCTGGCAGGTCGTGCCCGGTCCGGCGGCGCAATCGTTGTGACCCTTGAGGGCGACGCCGAAGCACTTTTCCTTGCCCGCATCCATCGCGCTTTTGACCTGTGCTTCGGTGAGCGGCGCTGCGGTCGCGAGCGTCGACAGGGCGGCCGCAACCGCGCTTGCGAGCATTGCGCTGCTGATTGTGGACTTCATGGACATCATTCTATCTCCGTGTTGAACTCATCCCGTGCGTCCTGTCTCAGGCGCACATCAGGTCTTTCGTCGCGGAGACAGGGGGCGTTACATAACGTTGGCAACACGCTTTCGTGATGCGTTCGCGAGCGGTCACGATGATGTCAGCCGGCTTGACAGCGCTGCCCATGCGAATTTGGGATGAGTGTGTAACAAACGCCTGGAATCAGCGAATGGGGAGGAAAGGCGCGAGTGAGCGGCGCGGAGGACGAACATCTCGCAAGTTTGCTTCGCCAGGCCTTGGCCGGTGACGAGAAAGCCTATGGCGACTTCCTGCGTGATGCTGCGCTCGTAATCCGCGGTTGGGCGAGGCGGTGGACCGCGGGCGGCGGCGTCGATGCGGAGGATATCGTCCAGGAGGCGTTGCTGGCGGTGCACGTCAAGCGTCATACCTGGCGAGGCGATGCGCCTGTTATCCCTTGGCTCCATGCGATCGCCAGGCACAAATTCGTCGATGCCGTCCGGCGGCAGGCCCGCCGCCCGACGGTGGGCATCGACGAATATGAAGAAACTCTTGCGAGCGCCGAATCCGAAAAGGCCCGCGATTGGGAGATCGGCCGGGCGCTGGAGGGCCTCGCGCCCGGGCAACGGGCAGTCGTCAACGCGATCTCGATCGAAGGCTGCACGATCGCCGAAACGGCGCAGAGACTGGATATGAACGAAACGGCGGTTCGCGTGGCGCTTCACCGCGGCCTGGCTGCAATCGCCCGCCGATTTGGACGAAACTGACATGGACACGAACGATCTCATCAAAGCTCTTGCAGCGGATATCCGGCGGCCCGGATTGTCTATGAATACTGTGTGGCTGGGCGCCGCAAGCGGGGCGCTCATGCTCGCCGGGCTCGTCTTCTTCATGATGCTTGGGCCGAGGCCGGATATCGCCGCCGCTGTTGAGACGCTGCGCTTCCTGTTCAAGTTCGTGGTCACCGGTGCCCTCGCGGCGGCAGCCTTCGCAGCCATGCGCGTTGCGGCCTGGCCCGAAGCCGAGTTGCGCAAGCTGCTGCCCTATCTCTGCGTCGCGCCGTTGCTGGTGCTCGTTGGTGTCGCGCTGGAGCTGATCGCCCTGCCGTCTGATACCTGGGCTGCAAAACTGATCGGCACCAACAGCGTGCTTTGCCTGACCTTCATTCCTCTGATCGGCTTGGCGCCGCTTGCGCTCTTCCTGCTGGCGCTGCGCCACGGCGCGCCATCGCGGCCGGCGCTTTCCGGTGCGCTGGCGGGGCTTGCCGCAGGTGGCATCGCTGCGACCTTCTATGCCGCCCACTGCCCCGACGACTCGCCGCTCTTCGTCGCGACCTGGTACACGATCGCGGTCTTTGGCCTGACGCTGCTTGGAGCCATTGGCGCGCGTTTGGCCGTCCGCTGGTAGCAGCGCCGGCCAGCCTCCGATCGGATTGAAGCGGTGGTGAAAACAAAAAAGGCCGGCAAGGCCGACCTTTTCCCGTTCGCTGCGTCACACTGCCAGTACATCCGTGGTCAGGGTTTCCGCGCGAACTTCGCCCGGAGCCTTGGGATGAATTCCGGCGGGCTCCACGGGCAATTCGATGATGCCTATGTGTGGTGCCCGGCTACGGTTTTCAAGCCCTTGGTCCAAAAACGCGGTGGCACCTTCGTTTCCGGTACTTCCACTAGCAATGGATGCTGACGCCATGTTCGTGCAGGAGCGCAACGAGGTGCTCGTCCGGCAGCCTGTCGGTGACCAGCGCATCGATGTCGGCAAGCGACGCAAGCCGGACGAGCGCCCGCCGGCCAAATTGCTGCTGTCGACTGCGAGAATGACGCGCTCGGCCTGGCGCATGGCGGCCGAGACGGCGGCGACTTCGGCGTGATCGTCGTCGCCGATGTCGGCGCTGGTCGAAGCGGGCATCGACTTCAACATCGCGCCGGACGCGACCTTTGGCGTCAACTACACCGGGCAGATTGCGTCGGGCGTCTCCGACCACGGCGTCAACGCCAAGCTCAAGGTGAGCTTCTAAGGCTCACGCCGAGCAGCAGAGCATTGCAAGGGCTGACCTTGCTCGAGGATTGGAACGCCGCGCGGTAATGCGCGGCGTTCTCGACGTTCGCGATCTGCGTCCAGCGACTGTTGCAAACCGGCCGCAGCCGCGACGATTGGCGCCATGGCAAGATTTCTGCACTTGGCGGTTGCGCCCGATTCGCCTATAGGTCGTCATCCGGCAACCAATCAGGGAGGTTTTAAAAGATGCCAGCTTTTTCTTTCTCCCTACCGGGCGGCGTACAGTTCTGAGCTGGACGCAGACGGGCACTTTCGCCTTTCCGTCTTTTCCGGGTCGGAGTTCGTCTCGCTGACCTTGGCCCTTCCTCCCCGGAGGACGCTGCCAAACCAATGATGCCGCATCGGAAGCTGGGTTCCTTTTTTCGGCATACTCCGTTTTGAATCAGTTTTGAGGCCGATGCATGGGCATCGGGCAATCGTTATGGCTTTTACTCGTTTCGATCTGCGCGGCGGTGCGTTCCGCAGCGTTCTTGGTTTCACTTGGGTCCATTGGAAGCGGCAGCCGCTGCGGATCAGTGTCATCCTTGGCATGGTTCTGCTGTCAACGCTCGCCGACGTCCTGACGCCGCTCTATTCCGGCCGGCTTGTCGACGCCGTCGTCTCCGGTGCGGCAGCCGATCAGCTTGCCTGGAATGCGGCACTTGCTGCCTTCTGGATGCTGATGGCGCTCTCGCTCGGCGCGATCATACTCAGGCACTTCACCTTCCTGGGCGTCACCGATCTGACGCTCAAGATGATGGCCGACATCGCGTCTGCCGCCTTCTACCGCATCCAGCGCTTCTCGACCGACTGGCACGCCAACAGCTTTGCCGGTTCGACGGTGCGCAAGGTGACGCGCGGCATGTGGGCACTCGACCTGTTGAACGACACCTTGCTTGTGGCCCTGTTCCCGTCCGTCGTAATGCTCGTCGGCTCGACGGTGCTGATGTCGTTCTACTGGCCGATGATGGGTGTCATCATCGGTATCGGTTCGATCGTCTTCATCGTCGTGACGATCCTCCTGTCGCTCGGCTATGTCGCGCCGATGGCAAGCCTTGCCAACCGATGGGACACGAAGCTCGGCGGTGCGCTCGCGGATGCAGTCAGCTGCAACATCGTCGTCAAGGGTTTCGGTGCCGAAGGCCGGGAGGATGCCCGCCTCGCCAAGGTTCTTGCCAAGTGGCGGGACCGCACGCGCAGAACCTGGATACGCGGCACGACCAACGGCACGACACAGGGAGCCATGCTGCTCGTCTTGCGCGCGGCGGTGATCGGCTTTGCGCTCCTGTTGTGGTCGCGCGGGCAGGCAACGGCCGGTGACATCACCTTCGTGCTCACCTCGTTCTTCATCCTGCAGGGCTACCTGCGTGAAGTCGGGCAGCACATCCGCAACTTGCAGCGCTCGATCAACGACATGGAGGAGCTCGTCGACATCCATGGCCAGCCGCTCGGTATCGAGGACAAGGCGGACGCCAAGCCGATCCGGATCACCGATGGCCGCATCGAGTTCAAGGATGTGACGTTCCACTACGGTGCGCACCGCAAGCCGCTCTACGACCGGTTCTCGGTGACGATCCGGGAGGGCGAACGTGTCGGTCTCGTCGGGCATTCGGGCTCGGGCAAGACGACCTTCGTCAAGCTGATCCAGCGTCTGCACGACCTGAAATCCGGGCAGATCCGGATCGACGGTCAGGACATCGCTTCGGTGGCGCAGACGTCGCTGCGTCAGCAGATCGCGATCGTCCAGCAGGAGCCAATCCTGTTCCATCGCTCTCTGGCGGAGAATATCGCCTATGCGCGACCGGACGCCACGCAGAGCGAGATCGAGAAGGCGGCGAAGCTCGCGAGCGCCCACGACTTCATCACGTCCCTGCCGAAGGGCTACGGCACGTTGGTGGGCGAACGCGGGGTAAAGCTCTCGGGCGGCGAGCGGCAGCGCATCGCCATCGCCCGAGCGTTCCTGGCGGATGCACCGATCCTGATCCTGGACGAGGCGACCTCGAGCCTTGATTCGGAATCGGAGGTCTTGATCCAGCAGGCGATGGAGCGGCTGATGCTCGGGCGCACGACTTTGGTGATCGCGCACCGCCTGTCGACGGTGCGGGCGCTCGACCGGCTGCTGGTGTTCGATCATGGTCGGATCGCCGAAGAGGGCACGCATGACGCGCTGATCCGTCTCGACGGCGGCATCTACCGCGGTCTCTTCGAGCGCCAGGCGCTGGAACTGACCAAGGGTCTGGTGTTGAACGACCAGTAAGCCGCCTCTTTTGGAGGCACCTTCAAGTCCTTTCGCCGCGCCTTTGCCGGGTGCGGCGAAAATCTATCGATCTATCGGCTGAGCCAGCGGTCGATGCCGCGGGCGGCGGCACGGCCGGTGGCGAAGCAGGCGGTCAGCAAATAGCCCCCGGTCGGCGCTTCCCAGTCGATCATCTCTCCCGCAACGAAGGTGCCGGGCAGTGCCTTCAGCATGTAGCTTTCGTCGATCGAATCCCACTGAACTCCGCCTGCCGAAGAGATAGCTTCGGCGATCGGCCGCGGGCGCAACAGCGGTATCGGCAGCGCCCTGATCAAGGCAGCGAGATCAGGTGGACCCATCCGGGCGGCTCCGGGCGCCAGTTCGCGCAACAGGGAGGCCTTCACGCCTTCGAGCCCGGCTCCCTTGCGCAGGCGGTTTGAGAAGCTGGTCTTGCTGTCGAGGCGGCCAAGGTCCTTTTCCAGTCTCGCAACGCTTCTTCCCGGCGTGAGATCGACCACCAGGTCGGCCTCTTCGCCGCGCGCCAGCCGATCTCTGAGGGCGGCCGCATGGGCGTAGACAAGGCTGCCTTCGATGCCGTTCCTCGAAACGACGAATTCACCAGGAACCGTCCCGGCCGCGGATGTGGCGGTGACACCCTTGAGGGCGGCACCCGAGGAGCGGTCGCGGAAGGTTTCGCTCCAGTCGACGTCGAAGCCGCTATTGGCGGGTTGGAAACTGGCGACGGCCACGTCCCGCACGTCCAACCAGGGAACCCAGGCGGCATCAGATCCGAGGCGGGGATAGCTCGCGCCGCCGAGTGCGAGCAATGTCGCATCGGCACTCACAAGCTTTTTGCCATCAGGTGTGTCGAAGGCGAGTTCGTTGCCCTCAAAGCCTGTCCAACGATGTCGGGTCAGGGTCCGGACCCCACGACCTTCCAGCGATTTCAACCAGGCGCGCAGCAACGGCGACGCCTTCATGACCTCGGGAAAGACACGTCCCGACGAGCCGACGAAGGTCGCGGTTCCCAGCACCGCCGCCCATCGCCTGATATCATCGGGCGTGAAGGCATCAAGCGCCGCGCGCAGCCGCGGCGACGCGTCACCGAAACGTTCGGCAAAGACGGCGTAAGGTTCGGCATGGGTAATGTTCAGGCCCGACTTGCCGGCGAGCAGGAACTTGCGCGCGACGGTCGGCATGCTGTCGTAGACGGTGATCGCGTGGCCGCGCTCCGCCAACACCTCCGCCGCCATCAGCCCGCTTGGCCCGCCGCCCACAATGGCGATGTTCTTTTGTCCCATGCGCTTGCCCGGTCACAGATTCCATGTCGCCGCACTCTTGGCCCGGCGGCGCGCGGCGCGCAACCCCGCGCGACGTGCGCTCAGCGGCGATTGGAACCGTTGAGCTTCCGCTCGAGCCAGAGGCTGTAGCGCGAACCGGTGAAGCAGATTGCGAAATAGACCAGCGCCGCAAAGATATAGGCCTCGCTGTAGAAGCCGAGCCAGGTCGGGTCGGTCGCCGAAGTCTTGGCCGCGTTCAGCAGATCGTAGATGCCGATGACGGCGAGCAGCGAGGTGTTGAGCACGATGCCGATCGAGAGGTTGACGATTGCCGGGAGGACGGCAGTGAGCGCCTGCGGCAGCACGACCAGCCGCAGCATCTGGATCCGGCTGAGGCCAAGGGATAAGGCCGCCTCCTTCTGCCCGGAGGGGATCACCTGCAGGCCGGCGCGGATGACTTCGGCGAGATAAGCCGAGAAGAACAGGGTAACGCCGATCTGGGCGCGCAGCAGCTTGTCGATGGCGGCACCGCTTGGCAGCGCCATCGGCACGATCAGCATGGCCACATAGAGAACGGCGATCATCGGCACGCCGCGTAGCACCTCGATGAAGGCAATTGCCAGGCACCGCACGATGCCCATGTCCGATTGGCGGGCAAGCGCCAGCAGCAGCGCGATCGGGAAGGCGAAGGCGAGGCCGGCGATCGAGACGGTGAGCGTGATCGGCAATCCGCCCCAATGATTGGTCGACACCGGTTCCATGCCGGCTGTGCCCGCCATCAGCAGCCAGATCACGACAAGGGCCAGCAGCCAGACCGGTACCAGGCGGAAGCTCCAGAAGCGGGGAAGGGCAGAGACCGTGAGCAGCGCCGTGATGAGAGTGAGCACCAACGCCGGTCGCCATTGCAGCGGGGGCGGAAAGAAGGCGAAGAGCATGAATCGAAACTTGGCACCGACGAAGGCCCAGCAGGCGCCGGCCGTCCCTGTTGCGCAATCGGCCGACGTGCCGGACCACACGGCATCGACGACGGCCCAGCGGAAAAAGGGAAGTGCGAGCCAGAGCATCGCCGCGAGCGTGGCAAGCGTGACGAGGCCATTGGCCCAGCCGCTGAAGAGGCCGTCGCGCCAACGGTGCCAGTCGGGCGCGACGGGCGGCGCAAGTTCGATCTGGCTCATCGCTTTCCTTCCTCGCGCAGAACCACGCGGCGGTTGTAGAGGTTCATGACGGCCGAAACCGCAAGGCTGATGGTCAGGTAGACGGCGGCGATGATAATGATCGCCTCCAGCGCCTGTCCTGTCGTATTCGCCGTCGTGTTGGCGACGCTGACGAGGTCCGGGTAGCCGATCGCGACCGCGAGGCTTGAATTCTTGGTCAGATCCAGGAAGCTGGAAATCATTAGCGGCGTAATCACCCGAAGCGCCTGCGGCAGCACGACGAGGCGCAGGATCTGAGCGGGTTTCAGCCCGAGCGCCCGGGCCGCCTCCCATTGACCCGATTTTACCGACTGGATGCCGCTGCGCACGATCTCGGAGATCGAGGCCGAGGCATTGACGACGAGGCCGATCAGCAGGGCTGCGAACTCGGGTGTCAGCGACAGGCCGCCGCGAATGTTGAAGCCGCCCTTGGCGGGGATTTCGACAGAGGCCGCGAAACCTAGGGAGGTGAGGGTGAGGTAACAGAGGGCAAGCGCCCCGAGGGCAGCACCGGCGGACGTCGGCAGATAGAAGGCTGAGCCGGCGAACAGGCGACGGCACAGAACGAGCGCGGCGAGGACAGCCAGCATCACCACCGAAAGCCAGACCACCGCTGGCAAGCCTTCGACCGAGAGCGAGGGAAGATAGACGCCACGATTGCTGAGATAGATGCTGCCGAGGAAAGAATAGGCGCTGCGCGTCGGCGGCAGCGCGTGGATGATGGCGCTCCACAGGAAGAGTTGCAGCAACAACGGCGTGTTGCGCAAAAGCTCGACATAGGAATGAACGAAGCTGGCCAGCAGCAGGTTGCCCGAGAGCCGCGCGATGCCGAGCGCGACGCCGAACACGGTTGCAAGCAGGCAGCCGACGACCGCGACCTTGATCGTGTTGGCAATGCCGGCGCCAAGCGCGCGGGCATAGCTGTCGCCGGCGGAATAGGAGAGCAGACTCTCGCCGATCTCGAAGTTCGCCTGGTGAGAGAGAAAGGCGAAGCCCGGCGTCAGCCCCATGCGGTGCATGCTGTCGGCGGTGTTCTGGCCCAGGAATGCGAAGAGCAGGAGCACGACGACGAAAAGTAGGCCTTGCAGCAGTGGCAGCGGCCCGATCCAGGTGCGCAGCCGCGAGACAGGTCCGGGCCCCGAAGGGCCCGGTCGGCTATGGCGTGTCATGGGAAAATCCATGAAGCGGCTCAACGGAACGGCGGCGAATAGAGAAGGCCGCCCGCGGTCCAGGGTTGGTTATAGCCGCGCTCGAAGTTGAGGGCCGTGCCCTTGCCGACGTTGCGCTCGAAGATCTCGCCGTAATTGCCGACGGCCTTGACGATGTTATAGGCGAACTTCGGATCAAGGCCGATCGCTTCCCCAAGCGAGGGATCGACGCCGAGGAAGCGTTTGATCGCAGGGTCCTCGCTCTTCAGGAAGGTATCGACATTGTCCTTGGTGATGCCGAATTCCTCGGCCTGGATCGTCGCATAGACGGTCCAGTTGACGATTTCGAGCCACTGGTCGTCACCGGCGCGAATTGCCGGCGCCAGCGGTTCCTTCGACAGGCGCTCCGGCAGAAGCACGTAATCGTCGGGCTTCGAAAGCTGCGTGCGCTTGGCGGCAAGGTCGGTCGCGTCCTGGGTGAGCGCGTCGACGCGGCCGCTGTCGAGCGCCTTCAGGAACTCGCCGGTCTCTTCGATCGTGACCGGCGTGAAGGCCTTGCCGGTCTTGCGGAAGAAGTCAGCGATGTTGAGCTCGCCGGTCGTGCCGCTCTGGACGCCGATGGTCGCGCCGTCGAGTTCCTCTCCCTTGCTGACGCCAAGATCCTTGCGAACCAGCAGGCCCTGGCCATCGTAGAAAACGACGGGACCGAAATGGAAGCCAAGCTTGAAGGCGCGGCTGACGGTCTGGGTCACGCCCGACAGCAGGATGTCGAACTCTCCGGACTGCAGCGCCGGCAGCCGCTGCTGCGGTGAGGAGTTGGTGAACTCAACCTTTTCGGCGTCGTTGAAGACGGTGATCGCGATGGCGCGGCCGAAATCGACGAAGAAGCCTTGCCAGCGGCCGCTGCTATCGGGCGAGAAGAAACCCGGCGTGGTACCGACGCCGACCTTGATCACGCCGCGCGCCTTGATCTTGTCGAGCGTCTCGCCGGCAAGCGCTGACGTGGCGATGAGGCCTGCCGCCAGCGCTGCCGTTGCGGCAAAGGCTTTTGTGAAAAGTTTTCGGTGAGTGAAATTTCGCTGCATGAAGGCCCCCAAAGCCAATAAGAATGTCGTTTCGCATCACCGGCAGAGCCGTTCGAGGCGCGCTGAAATAATTAAATCTATGGAAATTATATAATAGGTATTTTTGTGCAAAATTGGCGCGTGGCCCGAAACAGATTTCGCCGCCTCGTTTTCGCCGGGAACGTTTTTGACAAGCGGGTGGTTGGCTTGCGCGCGTGGCGGCGCGGTCCGCTCGCCTGAAGCTGCGCGACCGGGCCTCCCGGTGCACTCCAGGGCTGTACCTCTTGTTGAGATCGGCGGAAGTTCCTAGGTTCCGCCGATCGATTGGTTTATCTCGTTGGCGATGCGGCTCTTTGCGGAAAAATGGTGGAAACGGGTAGGATGGGGCGCGCCGACATCGGTCGCCCTGCATCTCATCGTCGTCTTTCTGCTGTTGTTCGATCTGCCGCTCGAACTGCCGAAACCTCCGAAAGAGCAGACCGTCAACGTTGAGCTCGTTCCTCCCCCTGAGGCGAAGGAGGAGAAAAAGGCCGAACAGAAGAAGGCAGGGCCGAAAAAGGGCGAAGAGAAGAAGGCCGAGCAACCGAAGCCGCAAGCCAAGCCCAAGCCCCAACCGAAGCCAGAGCCGAAGTCGAAGCCGGAACCCAGGCCGGCGCAGCAGTTGCCGCAGTCCTTCGCCTCCGCCATGGCCAAGACCAAGCAGGACAACAAGGAGGCCGAGCTGCCGCCGGCTGCACGGGACACGGCAAAAAAGACCGAAACGTCCGAGCCGGCAAAGGCTGTGGACGACAAGGCAAAGCCAGCGGACGAGCCGCCAAAGGTGCCCCCGGCGGAGAAGAAGGAACCGGTGAAAGAGCCGAAACCGCTGTCGGCTCTGGCTGTGCCCGCAAAGTCATCCGAGAACGCCACACAGAAGGCGGATGAAAAAGCCGCCTCGACGGTGGCCGAGGCGAAGCCTGAGCCAAAAGAAACGCCTCAGGCCAAGCCGCAGGAGGTCAAGTCGGAACAGGAGACCGCAAAGGCAAAGCCGGCCGATGCTGCGGCAAAGGTCGAACTCAAGCCGGTTCCGAGCAAGATGACCGAAGCAAAAGAGCTGTACTCGGCAAAGTCGATTGCTGACCCGCGGGTGAAACAGGCGCTGATCAACCTGCCGGTCAAGAGGCGCATCCTGCAACTGTGCAATCTCGAGGCGCTGGAGCAGATCCGCAGCCAACGACCGGATACCCCGCCGGAAGGGCTGGTGCCCTTCGGACCGAAAGGCGGCTTCATCTCGAAGAACCGGATGGACGCGAGCGGCGGAGCCTATCAGAGCAAAGCGAATTGGTACGACGTCGATTTCAAATGCGTCGTCAATGAAGAGGCGACGGAAGTGACCTCCTTCAGCATCGCCATTGGCGACGCGGTGCCGAAGACAAGCTGGAGGGAGCGTCGTCTTCCCGGGAACTGATACTCCAGAGTGGATCCGGATGTTGACTTTTCTTGCCTGCCGAACCCCTTAAGGCCCGGCAGGCGCAGGGTGCGAGTTGCCACTCCCGCCCTGATCTTGGTCGGCTACTCCGCAGCCTGCAGCGTCCGTTCGCGATAGACGGAGACCAGCGACGTGCCGAGCATTGCTGCGACCGCGGCGAAAAGGAAGACGCCTGCGGGTCCCTGAAGTTCGACGAGAAGGCCGCCGAGGATCGCGCCTGTGGAAATGGCGATCTGGAACGTCGTGAGCGTTGCTGCTCCCGCACCTTCGGCCTCGTCGCCGGCGGCGCGGCTCAGGAACGATTGCACACTGACCGGCAGCGCGCCGAACGCGAAGCCCCAGGCGGCCGTGGCAACAATGGCGACGGCGGGCAGTACGCCGGCAAGCGCCAGCGTCAGAGTGGTGACAGCGACGCCGGCTGCGGCCGACATCATCGACAGCCGCGTGCTGCGCTCGGCCAGGAACCCGCCGGCAATATTGCCGAAGAATCCGCCGATACCGAAGGCGAGCAGGATCGCCGTGATCGCCTCGACACCGAACTGCGGCACCTGCTCAAGGAACGGGCGAACATAGGTGAAGCCGGCAAAGTGACCCGTGACGACCAAGAGGATCGTCGCAAGGCCGAGCCGGATCGCCGGACGCTTCAGTACGTTGAGGATCGTGTTGAGGCCGGTCGTCCCGACAGGCGGAAGGCGGGGAACCGTCAGCGCCTGCACGATGAACGTAACGATGCCGACGGCGGCAGCGAGCAGGAAGGCATAACGCCAGCCGAGCGTCGCGCCGATCCAGGCGCCGACCGGGGCCGCGCAGACCGTCGCGATCGACACACCCGACATGATGATCGCCATCGCCCGAGGCATCAGCCGGGCGGGAACGAGCCGCATGGCGAGCGCCAGCGACAGCGCCCAGAAGCCGCCGAGCCCGATGCCGAGCAGCAAGCGCGCGACAAGCAGCATCGGAAGACTTGAGGCAAAACCAGCGATCAGGCTCGAAATCACCAGAAGGGCGGTCAGGGTCAGAAGGACGTTCCGCCGGTCGAAGCGCCCGGTGTAGACGACGATCGCCGGACCGGCGATGGCCGCGACGACGGCTGTGGTGGTGACCGACTGACCGGCCGCGCCGACGGTGACGCCGAGATCGGCGGACATCGGCGTCAGAAGACTTGCCGGCAGAAATTCCGCCGTGACCAAGCCAAAAACCCCAAGCGACAGGGACACGACGGCCGCCCACAAGGGCTTTTCTCGCTCATCCGCATGTCCCGTGGGCTTGGCGACAATACCATCCATGACTTTCATCTCCATTGCATGTGGCGATGAAAATATGCATGGCGTGTTGGAGTTTCTATGCTAGAAAATCCAAAACACTGTGCCGATTATCCAAAGATGGGATGAGAGATGAGCGATGCGCTAACCGAGATTCTGCGCGGCCTGAGGCTCGACGGCGTGGAATATGGGCGTTGCCAGCCCTGTGCGCCATGGGCAACCTCCTATCCCGCGCAGGAACCTGCGCGTTTTCATTTTCTCGCATCCGGTTCCGCCCATCTGCAAACGCCCGACGGCGCCTGGATGGAGCTTGCGCCAGGCGATGCCGTGCTGTTGCCGCGGGGCGACGCGCATGTGCTTGCCAGCAAGCCGGGGCTGCCGGCGATCTCGATCCGCGACCTGCCGAAACGCCAGGTTTGTGATGGCATTGTCGACGTGCAGTGCCCCAACTCGGACAGCCAGAACCTTCTGTTTTTCGCGGTGATGCAGTTCAACGTCGATCGGCTTCATCCTCTACTGCAACTCATGCCTTCGGTCATGCGCACCAGCGATCTCGCCTCGAGCGAGCCGTCGATCCCGTCGCTGCTCGATACGATGACGCGTGAGGCGGCGATGCAGCGCGTCGGTTCCGGCGGCATCCTGGCGCGGCTTGCCGACGTGCTGACCGCAACGATCATCCGTGCCTGGGTAGAACATGGCTGCGGCACCGCGACCGGCTGGCTGGCCGCGGTCCGCCATCCGGAGGTCGGTCGCGTTCTTGCCGCCATCCATCTCGATCCGACCAAGGACTGGTCGGTGCCGGAACTGGCAAAGCTCATGGGCGCATCGCGCTCGGGTTTTGCCCAGCGCTTTGCCGATACGGTCGGCGAGACGCCCGCCCGTTATGTGGCGCGCATGCGCATGCACCAGGCGCATCAGTGGCTGCGCGAAGGAAAGCGCGTGGCCCATGTCGCCAACCGGCTCGGCTATGATTCCGAGGCCTCGTTCAGCCGCGCCTTCCGCAAGATCATGGGTGCGCCGCCAAGTCATTCCCGGAGCCTGACGTCGCCTCCGGATCATCTGGCGTCCTGACCTGCCGGGCTGCATTGTCTCAGAACTTGACGGCGTGATCGGCCCTTGCGCCATGATCCCGTCGATGTATCCGCCGGCGTTGCAGGCTACTCATGAAACTATTCCATTTTTGAGATGCCGTTTTGCCAACGATAAAGGTAGGGTGCCCCGCGACGAAACGTCTGTTTCGCGATCGGGTCGACGGGCAAGGAAATGACGGAAAAAATGGTAGATATCAAATGCTTGCGACTTCGGGACCTTGGCTTCCGGCCGGGCGTCTATGAACCCGGCCCGTTGAATGCCATTACCGATGTCGAGGGCGTCGCGGTCGGTCATGCCACCGTGGTCGAGGGGGATCGCATCCGCACCGGCGCGACCGCCATCCTGCCGCATGGCGGCAACCTGTTTCAGGACAAGGTGCCCGCAGCGCTTGCGGTGCTCAACGGCTTTGGCAAGTTCGCAGGATCCACCCAGGTCGAGGAGCTAGGTGAGCTGGAAACGCCCGTCGTTCTCACCAATACGCTCGCGACCGGCCGGGCCATCGAGGCAATCAACCGCTGGACCCTGGCGCAACCCGGCAACGAGAAGGTCGTGTCGCTGAACGCTGTCGTCGGCGAGACCAACGATTCCCGTCTCAACGACATTCGCGCCGGCCGCCCGACCATCGACGAGATCGGTGCAGCCCTCGCCGCCGCGAAGACTGGTGCCGTGGAGGAGGGGGCTGTCGGCGCCGGTGCCGGCACGGTGGCCTTTGGCCTCAAGGGTGGCATCGGGACCAGTTCGCGCCGCGTCAAGGCGGCCGGGGAAATCTTCACGCTCGGGGTGCTCGTTCAATCCAACTATGGCGGGCGGCTCACCGTCTGCGGTCGTGCCTATGATGCGCCGGCGGCACACGACCGGGATGGATCCATCGTCATCGTAATCGCCACCGAAGCGCCGCTCTCCGCTCGCAATCTCAAGCGTCTCGCCGAGCGCGGCTTTGGCGGCCTTGCCCGCACTGGGGCAGCACTCAGCAACGGCTCCGGCGACTATGCGCTTGCCTTCTCGACGGCGCCATCCGTTCGTCGAACGAAGGCACGGCGGGCAGCGATTGCGGATTACCCGGACCTTCCGAACGACCTGATGTCGCCGCTCTTCGAGGCGGCCATCGGGGCAACCGAGGAGGCAATCCTCAATTCGCTGACCATGGCGCGAACGACGCACGGCTTCAACGCCGCGAACGGCAAGCCAAGCACGGTCGAAGCGATCTCGCTCGAGAGGCTTCGCGACTTGAGAGAGCAGTGATCATTGCGCCATGGATCGCGAGTGGTGTGGCGATCCACGGCTGCACACCAAACCTAATATTTATGGAGCCCACATGTCCCAGCCGCCCATTCGCACAGTCTATCTCAACGGCGAGTTTCTGCCGGAGAACGAGGCGCGCCTCTCGATCTTCGATCGCGGCTTCCTCTTCGGCGATGGCATCTATGAGGTGACCGCTGTTCTTGACGGCAAGCTGATCGACAGCGCGCCGCATATGGCCCGGTTGGAACGTTCGGCGCGTGAAATCGACGTGCCGCTGCCGGTGTCGACCGAGGAGATCGTCGCGATTGAAAAGCGGCTGGTGCGAGACAACGACCTTGTCGAAGGCATCGTCTATCTCCAGCTCACCCGCGGCGCCGAAGACCGGAACTTCCTGTTCTCGGAGGATATCAAGCCGACGCTTCTGCTCTTCACCCAGCAGAAGACGCTGGTGGGCGTCGCTGCGACGGAGAAAGGCCTTTCGATCAAGACTGTGCCCGACCAGCGCTGGGCACGCCGCGACATCAAGAGCGTGTGCCTGCTGCCGCAGGTGATCGCCAAGCGCATCGCCAAGGCCGAAGGCTGCGACGAGGCCTGGATGATCGAAGACGGCTATGTCACCGAAGGCGCTTCCTCCACCGCCTATATCATCACCGAGGACAATCGCATCGTCACCCGCGGCAACAGCCAGGCGACCTTGCCCGGTTGCACGCGGCTTGCCGCACTGGCGCTGGCGCGCGAGCAGGGGCTGACGCTAGAAGAACGGCCCTTCACGCTCGACGAGGCGCTGAGCGCCCGCGAAGCCTGCCTGACCAGCGCCTCGAATTTCGTCGCACCGATCACCCGGATCGACGGCAAGCCTGTTGGCTCCGGCGCACCGGGCCCGATCGTCAAGCGCTTGCGTGAACTCTATCTGGAACACGCACGGCGGACGGCGATCTAGGTGGCGCGGTTCTGGGCTATCGCCTAGGCGGTGGCCTCAAGGCTCTGCCAGACACGCCCGACGATCGGGCGGCGGTTCTCCCTGGCGCGATAGACGCGGATTTCGACGCTGACGTTCCAGCGAGGCTCGGCTGCCCGGACCAGGGAGCCGCTTGCCAATTCGTCCGTCATCAGGCTCTCAGGAACCCAGGCGATGCCCCAGCCGGCTTCGGCCATGGCTTTCAATCCCACGGACATGCTGCCTTCGTGCACCCTTTGCGCCGGCGGCAAATTGGGACTGATCAGCTCGTCGAGGAGTTGGCCGAAGAAGGACGACTTCTCGTAGCTCAGATGCGGGAAGGGTTTCGCCCCGCCTTCGAGCAGGTGCTTTGGCGCACCTGTTTTGTTTGCGGCCGAGACGGGAAGGATGCGCTCGTGTCCCAGCACACGATGCTCGAAGGCCTGTGGGTCGAGCAGGTGCGGAACCTGGGTGTGGGCGTAGGTGAGCAGGAAGTCGCATTCGCCGTCGACGAGCGAGTTGAGGTTTTCCTCCATGCTGCCGGAATCCGGACGAAGCCGCGAAAACAGCGGTCCGACCCTGGCATTGATGCGGGTCATCCACTGCGGAAAGAAGGTGAAGGAGAGCGTGTGCAACGCCGTCAGCGTAATCGTTCGGGCGTCGAACCCTTCCTCTAACCGCAGGTCGCGGCGGGTCTGGTAGAGTTGCTTCAGCGTCGCCTGTGCCACGGGAACGAATTTCGCACCCGCCTCGGTCAAACGCGAAGGATAGGTCGCCCGATCGACCAGCGTTGCCCCCAGCCACGCTTCCAATTGTCTTATGCGGCGGCTGAAGGCCGACTGCGTCACGTGGCGCTCGTCCGCCGCCTTGGAAAAATTCAGCGTGTTGGCGAGCGCCAGAAAGTCCTCAAGCCATTTGATTTCCACTGACGCGCTCCCGTAAAGCTCGGCTCCCGCCGTCATCTGCGGCGAGAAAGCCTCCTTTTAGGCGGTGCGGCAGCGCCATCAAGAAAAATCAGCCGCGCCGATGGTACTCGATCATCCGGGCGCGGCTCGTCACCATTTCGAGACGGTCAGGCCCAAGCAGATGCAGGCAGATGCGCTTCACCCATGGACCGTCGTTCAATGTGAACAGGAAGCGGTCGTTTCCGAGTGCGGTCAGTGCAAGGGCCTGACGCGTCGGACCGATGCCCATCAACACCGTACCTTTATCGACCGTGAATTCCGCGTCTTCGTTCGAGCGCCAGACGCCGCAGAGCGAGGCGGGAACGGGCTCTTCGGTCTTTGCCGGGAGGAAACGTCTAGCAGCATGACCGACCTCGCTGACTAGAGCGGCACCATCACGGTGAAGCCTTAGGGGCGACGAGGCGGAGCGCGATGAGACCCAGCCTTCGCCGTCGTCATAGAGCGTCTCGTCGGCATCGAGATAGGTGCAGGTGCTGCCCTTGATCTCGATCCACCAGGGGCCGGTTTCCGTCACATAGAGACCGTCGCCGAGATCGGTCACGGGAGCCGGTAGTGTGAGCCCGGTGAGCGCTGCCATGCTTTCGAGCGCGATCTTGTAACCGTTGGTATCTTCGCGATTGGAAACGATGACGAAGCCGGCGCGCGTTTCGGGATCGAGCAGGAAATAGGTCTTGTAGCCGGGGTGTGAGCCGCCGTGGCCGACGAATTCACGCGGGCCGAGCCAGGACTTGCGCAGGCCCAGGCCGTAACCCGTCGGTCGCCCGTCGGCAAGAAACCGGGTCGCCTGCAATTTCTGCAGAAGACCGGCGAAGCGACCTTCGTCGCCGAGCAGCGCCTGTAGCCAGGTGGCGAGCGCCCGGGCGCTGCCGGTCAGGCTGCCCGACGCGGAAATGTGCAGACCGGCGGCGGAAAGCTGCCAGCTTTTGCCCGAATGCCAATAGCCGGGAACGAGGTCCTCCACCGGGTCGTTCCAGACGTCCGGCGCCTTCAGCGCGATGCCGAGCGGCGTTGAGATCTCGCGCTGGACGAAATCGTCGAAACCGAATCCCTTGCGCCCCAACGCCGCTTCGACGAGGCGGTAGCCGGTGTTCGAATAGGAGACCTCGGTGCCTGCCGCGAAGTTCAGCCGCTCAAGGCGCGAAATGTAATCGAGCAGCGCTCCGGCCTTGGTTTCCGTGTAGACGGAAAGGCCAAGCAACGACAGGCATTCGCGGGTATCCGGCAGGCCGCCGCTCATGTCGAGCGCCTGTCCAACCGTAACTTCGGCAAGCGGCGAACGCAATTCCGGAAGGTGTTGGCCGAGCGGATCGTCGAGGCCTATCAGATCGCTGTGCGCGAGCACCATTGCCGAAAAGACGTGTTTGGTGAGGGATGCATAACGCACGACGCTGTCGACCGCGAACGGCGCAAACGTGGCGAGGCTCTCGACGCCGGCCGCATGCGAAAAGCAGATTCCGGATCCGTCGAAACCGATGACGGCGCCGCCCGGCTCGTCCGCCGCCCATTGTGCGGTCAGGCGTCTCGCTGTTGCTTCGGCGGCTTGCCAATCCAGCGATGCCGGCTTCGTCATGTCCATTCTCCGTCCTGTTCGCGGGGTGTTGCCGCGCGCGTTTTCTGACTAAGCACGACAGCCGCATGCGCTGCCAATTCCGATTCCGGCAGGGCCTATGCACGGTTTGCATTTGCCCGGCATGGCTGCATTGGGTTAGGGCGGCAGGGAAAAATGGTGCGGTTCCCGCACCCAATGTCTATGGTCCGTCCGCGACTATCTATGAGTCGCGCACAGGACAACAGGTTGAGAAGGCGATCCAGAATTGGCGACCCAAGCGAAAATCCCGGTCTTTGACGGACATAACGACGTGCTGTCGCGGCTTTGGCGTTCGCCGGGCGGTGCGCCGGAACGCCGCTTTCTCGACGGCGCCGATACCGGACACATCGATCTCGACAAGGCGGAGACGGGTGGCCTTGCCGGCGGTCTCTGTGCCGTCTACGTGGCTTCGCCGGGCCTGGCCAAGGACGGCAGCGGCGACTTTGCGATGCCCGATCAGCAAACCGCTCTCGAAGCTACTCTCGGTATGGCGAGCCTGTTGATGCGGATCGAGCGGCAATCCGAGGGACGGCTGAAGATTTGCCGCAGTGCTGGCGATATCCGCGATGCCATGGCCAAGGGCGCCTTTGCTGCGGTGTTGCATATCGAAGGCATCGAGGCTGTCGGCGCCGATCTCGACGCGCTCTATGTGCTCCATGCCGCCGGCCTGCGCACGCTTGGTCCCGTCTGGAGCCGGCCGAACATCTTTGCCTATGGCGTCCCTTTCCGTTTTCCCTCTTCGCCCGATATCGGTCCGGGCCTCAGCGAGGCCGGCAAGGATCTGGTGCGCGCCAGCAACGAGCTGAAGATCATGCTCGATCTTTCGCACATGAACGAGCAGGGCTTCTGGGATATCGCCGCGCTGTCGCAGGCGCCCCTGGTGGCGTCGCATTCCAACGTTCATGCGCTCTGCCCGCACAGCCGCAACCTGACGGACCGTCAGCTCGACGCGATCAAGGATACCGGCGGGCTCGCGGGTATCAATTTCGGCGTGCTGTTCCTGCGCGCCGACGGGACCAGGAACACGGACACGCCGCTCTCGCTCCTTGTCGACCACATCGACTATATCGTCGAGCGTATCGGTATTGACCATGTGGCACTCGGCTCTGACTTCGACGGTACGGCCATCCCTGCTGCGATGCGTAGCGCAGCCGACCTGCCTCTGCTTGTCGACCTTCTGCGGACACGCGGCTATGACGAGGCGGCGCTCGCCAAGATCTGCCACGGCAACTGGCTCCGCGTGCTGGAGACGACCTGGGGCGCGTGAGTTCCATTCGGAGCCACGTGTTCTCAAGCGGCCGAGCGTTTCAACGAAGGTCACTAGGTTCTTGACGCTGCCGGCAGGGCTTCGAGCAGCACGCCGATCGCTACATCGACGACGGCTGTGCGGCGATCCCTGGCGAAAAGCCCGTATTGGACGGCAAGCGGCTTCGGAACGCCTGACGAAGCGGGGAGCGCCCGCATCGTGCTCGCGCGCACGGCTTCTGGCGGAAGCAATCCAATGCCGAGCCCGTTCTCGATTGCGGCTTGAAGCGCCGTGATGCTCTGGCTCGTAAAGGTGATGCGGTGTTCTCGGCCCTGGTCCGCCAGCGTCTCGATCATGCGCCGGCGCCAGAGACAGGGCGCTGCGAAGGCGACGAGGTCGACCGGCCGTGTCTCGTCGAACGCATAGTCCGTGGCGCAGACCCATTGCAGTTCTACGTTCCAGGTGGTGAGGGCGTCAGCCGTGACCACAGAGGTCGGCACGACCATGATGTCGAGTTCACCTTCGGGCCAGGTCCTTCCGAGCGCCACGCACTGCTCCACCACGACGTCGAGCCGGATCTCCGAATAGCCGCGCCGCAGCCGCCCGAGAGCCTCGGGCAGCGCCGTCGTCGCCACTTCCTCGGCAAGCCCGACCCGCACGCCACCCGTGAGGTCGGCCTGTCGCAGCCGCGCGGCCGCTTCGTCGCCGAGCGCCAGCATGCGGGTCGCATATCCCAGGAACAGTTCGCCCTCGCGCGTCGGCACGACGCCTCGACCAGTGCGGTTGAAGAGTTGGCGGCCGAGCAGATCTTCGAGCCGGCGCATCTGCATGCTGAGCGTCGATTGGGTGCGGCCGGTCTGGGTAGCGACGCGGTTCAAGCTGCCTTGTCGACAGACCGCCACAAAGGCGCGCAGCAGGTCGATGCCGATCTGATCAGATATCATAATCTTTGAACTCTATTGTCATCGATATCAGTCTACACGGGGAACTGCCGTGTGGCTATCTATCAGGTGTGAGAACAAAGGAGCGCTCGATCCGCATGCCCAAGAAGAGCAAGCCGGCACCCACCATCGACTAGGCACTGCCACGGCCCTGCGGCCACGATTCCCAACCAGAGGAGCAAATCCATGAAAGCAATCCGCGTGCATCAGCACGGCGGGCCTGACGTGCTCGCCTATGAAAACGTCGAACTCGGCGAACCTGGCCCCGGCGAGGTCCGGGTGCGCAACCGGGCGATCGGCGTCAACTTCGTCGACGTCTACCTGCGCCGCGGCTCCTACCCGCCACCGCAACTGCCGTTCATCCCCGGAAAGGAAGGGGCGGGTGAGGTGATCTCGGTCGGGCCTGATGTCGAAGGCTTCAAGCCCGGCGATCGGGTCGCCTATGCCGAGGCGCTCGGCGCCTACGCGCAAGAGCACAATGTGCCGGCCCATTTCCTCGTGCATCTGCCTGACGACATCGACTTCGAGACGGGTGCGGCGATGATGCTGAAGGGCTTGACGGCGCAATATCTCCTGCGCCGCACCTTCCGTGTCGAAGCTGGTCACACCGTCCTCGTCCATGCCGCCGCCGGCGGCGTCGGCCTCATCCTGACGCAATGGGCGAAGCATCTCGGCGCCACGGTCATCGGCACCGTCGGCTCACCTGAAAAGGGTGAACTCGCGCGATCCAATGGCGCAGACCACGTAATCGACTACAGCAGTTCGGGTTTCGCCGACCATGTCCGCGAGATCACCAAAGGCGAAGGCGTCGATGTCGTCTACGACGGCATCGGCAAGGCGACGTTCGAAGGTTCGCTCGATAGTCTGCGCCCCTTCGGCCATTTCGTCAGCTTCGGCGCCGCCTCCGGCCCGATCCCGCCGTTCGACATCACGACGCTGGCGATAAAAGGGTCGCTTTACGCGACCTGGCCACTGCTGCCGGCGCACCTGGCGCGGCGCGAGGACGTGCTTGCCATGAGCAAGGATCTCTTCGACCTCGTCGCGAGCGGCGCGGTCAAGATCGCCGTCCACGCGCGTCTACCGCTTTCGGAGGCAGCCGAGGCGCATCGCCGGCTCGAGGGACGCCAGACGACGGGCGCCATGGTGCTGTTGCCCTAGCGTTGGAGGCTCGGACGCTCAAGCGCCCTTAAAGGTCATGTCTTGCTGGTGGCGCTCAGCCGGTTGTCGGCTCGCGTCACCGCGAGGCTGTCGGCAGGGCTTCCCGACGGATCTCCGTCGCCGAACACATCCATGGTGCAGGTGTGCAGAATAGTGGTGGGCTCGCTCGTGTGGTTCCACATCGTGTGGGTGCGGACAGAAGGGAAATGGGCGGAATCGCCGGCCTCCAGCACCATACGCTCACCGTCCACCTCCAGCGTCAAAGCCCCCTGGAGAATGAAAAAGATCTCTTCGCCCTCGTGCGACATCGGTTCGCTGCGATGGCCCGGCGGTTCGTGGATGATGGTGCTTCTGAGCACGTTACCGGGGAAGGAGGCGGAGAGGCGTTCGTAGGAGACCGCGTTGCCGCGTTCTCCGCCGAGCCCATAGATCGGCCGGTGTTCGCGGCGGGTGAACGGTGTCGCCACCTTCGGCGGGTTGAGGAAGCTGCCGGCCTCGACCTTCAACGTCCGGCAGACGGCAATCAGCGAGGTCAGTGACGGGACGGTGATGCCGCGCTCGATCTGCGAAATGAAGCCGACGGAAAAGCCTGCCTCGTCGGCGACCTCCTGAAGGGTCATCTTCAGCGTCTTGCGCCGTTGGCGCAGGCGATCGCCGAGCGACGGCGCCTCTGCCTCGCCGGTAGATGCGCCGCTGGCATGGTCCGTCGTCAATGTCTGTCCCCTTCTCGTCTCTCCTCAAGCTAGGGTGCGGCCCGATTTCCTGTCAATCGATTTTAGATATCCTAAAAATCATCCGCCGCAGCAGGAGGCCGGGAACGGCAAAAGGCAAACTCCTCGCAAATGGTCGCCGAGGGCGCGAGGGGAGGGTTGCGCTGCGCGCTTCAAGGGCTGCTGCGTGGTTGCTCCACCGTCGCCGCCACGATCCGGCGCACCACCGGAAGAACCACGAGCAGACTCGGGAACGCGACCAGCCAGGAGAAGGCCCAGGCCTTGAGCCATAGCGCCAAGAGATCCGGCTGCAGGCCGCTGCCGCTGGCCGTCGAGACAAAGGAGACGATGGCGGACATCAGCACGGAAAGGACAAGCGGCATGACGATCGCCTGGTATCGATGTGGAAGCTTCTTTGACATAGGGATGACTCCAGAATTTCGAAAAAGAAGGGGAACGGCGCCGGACAGTCCTTGTTGCTAGGCTTGCGCCAACTCACGGATGAAGCCTTCGAGGCTGCGGGGGGCACGCTGAAGGGCAGCCCGAAGCGTCAGGCTGTTTCCACCGAGGCCCACCTCGGTATAGTGAGCATGCACCTTGGCCAGTAGTTCCAACTGGTGGTCGGTGTATGTCGCGGCGATCGGCTTTGCCCATTCGTGAAATCCGATGTTTCCGGCGACGATCGGCCGCCCGAGCGCTTCGCTCATCATGCGGGCGATTTCCTCACGGTTGTGCCGTCCTTCGGCGCAGAGCTCGAGCGTTGCATAGGCGAGGCGATCCTCGGTCAGTGCAATTGCCGCGACCTCGGCGACGTCCCGGTAGTCGACCCGGGCGATGCGCGTCGTCGTCGGGAACGGCTCGGCGAAGGTGCCGGTTGCAAGCACACTTGGCCAGGCCGGGCGGAGGTTCTGCATGAAGTTTGCCGGATGCAGGATGGTGTATTCGAGCGGTGACGAATAGAGCGCGTCTTCCACCGGGATCTTGGCCGCATGGTTCTTCAGCCGGACATGGGTCGGCTGGATCACCGAGGAGAAGACGAATTTTTGCACTCCGGCACGCACGGCTGCCTCGACGATGGATACACCCATCGCCGCTTCATCCGGGGCAAAGGCGGGCCCGACATGGAAGACGCCGGCAGCGCCTTCGAGTGCCCGGTCGAGGCTTCCGCGCGCACGCAGATCGCCGATCGCGATCTCGGATGCGCCCAGCGATTTCGCCAGCGCGCCATGCGTCTCATCGCGGATCAGGGCGCGAACCTTGGCGCCGCGCCGCGCAAGTTCCGGAACGACGAGGCCGGCGAACCGGCCGGTGGCGCCGACAACGAGGATCGTATTGGATCGCTGGTTCATTGAGCTGCCTTTCATGTCGCCGAGAAGTGATGACCTCAAGCTAATGAGGCACAAGGCGGCGGACAATCGATGTGAAATGTGATTTATTCTCCCGGAAAACGGGATTATTTCATGAGCCGCATCGAAGACCTGGAAGCCTTTCTGGCCATTGTCGAACAGGGTAGCCTGACGGCGGCTGCGAAACGGCTGGGGCGCCCGCTCCAGACCGTCAGCCGGTCGCTCGCCATGCTTGAGGCTGATGTTGGTGTGGAGCTGGTGCATCGCACGACCCGCCGCTCGATGCCGAGCGAGGCGGGCGAGAGCTTCTATCAGCGCATCAAGCCGGCGGTGGAGGAGATCCACGAGGCGCGCGAGGAGGCGGCGCAGCGCCGGTCCGAGCCGTCAGGCGTGCTGCGCCTCGGGGCGCCCAATCTGTTTGCGCCGCGGTTCCTGATGCCAATCATCGCCGAATACATGGCGAAGTATCCTGCGGTCGAGGTGGACCTCGACCTTTCCGATGCGTTCGTCGACCTCGCCGGAAGCGGGCTCGACCTGGTGGTGCGGATCGGGGATCTCGCGGATTCGGGACTGACAGGCAAACGCCTGGGTGCGCTTCGCCGGGTCGTCTTCGGTTCGCCCTCCTATTTCGCGCGCTTCGGTCGGCCTTCACATCCGCTGGAGTTGGCCGAGCATCGTTGTGTCACGCGCACGGGCGACGAGCGACCTGGCGCCTGGATGTTCACCATCGACGGTCGGGCTCGCGCGGTCAAAGTCACCGGCTCGTTTCGCACGAATTCGATGAACACGATCTACTCGGCGGTGGAGGTAGGTCTCGGCCTTGGCTACTCTCCGCTCTGGCAGATCAAGCACCTGATCGACGCGGGCAAGGTCGAGGTCGTCCTAGAAGACTTTGAGCCCGCTCCGGTGCCGATCCACGCGCTCTGGCTCGAGGGGCGGAGCCCTTCGGCAAAGATCCGCTACTTTCTCGATCTGCTCGGCGAGCGGCTGAAGCTCGACCGCCTTTAGAGCGGGCGAGGCCGCTTCTCTGCCGGCACCGCCCTTGACGTCTATTTCGCGAACTTCTTGGCGCCGGCGACGCAGAGCACGATGGCGCCGGTTGCTGCCAGCATGCTCCAGCTTACGGGCTCTCCGAGGAGCGTCGCGGCAAGTGCCAGGCCGAAGAAGGGCTGGAGCAACTGCAATTGTCCGACGCCGGCGACGCCGCCGAGCGCGAGGCCGCGGTACCAGAAGACGAAGCCGACGAGCATGCTGAAGATCGAGACGTAGGCGAGGCCCGTCCAGGCGCCATGCGTGACCATCGAGAAGGAGGAAGGCAGCGTGAAGAGCGTGAGCGCGAGCATGATCGGCAGCGACAGGACCAGCGCCCAGCAGATGACCTGCCAGCCGCCAAGCTTGCGCGAGAGGCTGGCGCCTTCGGCATAGCCAAGGCCGCAGACGATGATGGCGCCGAGCATCAGGAGGTCGCCGATGGGCGACGCGGCGAAGCCCTGTACCAGCGCGAAGCCCACCACTGCGGCGCTGCCGAGGGAGGAAAAAAGCCAGAAGGCCGGGCGTGGCCGCTCGCCGGCGCGCAGTACGCCGAAGATGGCCGTTGCCAGCGGCAGCAGGCCGACGAAGACGATCAGATGCGCCGAGGTCACGTGCTGTAGGGCGAGGGCGGTCAAAAGCGGGAAACCGAGCACGACGCCGAAGGCGACAATCGCCAGCGAAACGAGATCGGCCCGCGCTGGACGCGGTTGACGGAAGATCAGAAGCAGCGCGAGCGCGAGCAGGCCGGCGATCGCCGCACGCGCCACCGTCAGAAACACCGGATCGAAATCCATGACTGCGACGCGTGTCGCAGGTAATGATCCGCTGAAGATCAGCACCCCGATAAAACCGCTCATCCAACCGTCTGCCGTCTTGTCCATCGCATTCTCCAATGAAAGAACACAAGGGGCAAAACGGCTTCAATTGGCTGCTTTTCCTTGGGTTCGGTTGGTTATTGACCGGCATTTCCGCCGATAAGGCTAAATGTCTTCCTTCCGCGCGACAGGCATCTGCCGTTCGGTTCTTGAACCAATCTCCAATACGTGACCTGATGCCTTGGCTTCGGTCACAGAGTGGCGTTCGGCTCCCGGCTTCCCATTCTCCTTGAAGAGCGCAGCCCAGTCCTGCCGGGCTCGCTAGACTGCAATCAG
>NZ_FMXF01000029.1:0-75754 GCF_900103435.1 Sinorhizobium sp. NFACC03 | reverse complement strand
CCGACCCAGACCAGCTTGCGACGGACATGCAATTCCCTCCAGCTAAACGCTGAGAGTGAATCATGATTTCAGATCAAACGCAACTGTAGTACTAGGAGACCGAGCCGCGATGGCTTAGCCACATTAGCCGGTGTCTTCTGGCCTTCCATCTGGGCCTCGCGAGAGCGGTCGGGCAATGGAAATTAACGTCGTGCGTGCATCTGCGCGCGCGACGAGTTCACCGAAGCACGCCTGTGCCCTAGGGTTATTTGCGGCGGCGTGCGGAAGGTTCCGTCATGGGTGATCGAAAAAGGTCACGGTACAGTAATCAACTGGTTTTATTGGCTTGCGAGTTCAGGCCGAATATCTTGTAGGCTGCAATTCGCGACGCGACTGGATGCGCGGGCTTCATGCACCCTGCGACTTTTTTGAATCGCCTGTGAACACACCGCGCAACAACGGTCCGTCAGAGAACGGCGTCCAGAAACGCGTTGATCTTGCGCGACGAACGTCGTTCCTGCAGGCCGGCAAGTCGATACTCGGTTCTCACGCTGCAGTCGGCGATGCGAATGGTTCTCAGGCGCGGATGGGAAACAAACTCAAAATCGGCGACGACGCCGATCCCAAGGCCGCGCTCGACCGCTTTCCAAACGCCCTCTCGGCTTCCGATTTCAAGAAATGGGCTCAAGAGAATGCCGGCATCTTCGGCAGTTGTCTCCAGAGCGCGGCCGGGCGATCTTGTTGGCCAGTGCGATAGCCACGAGCTTGGGTGACTTGCGCTTGAGCAATTCGACAAGCCACGGTGAAGCGTTCCTTTCGCGTCCCGCACGCAGGTGCTGCAAAACCGCGGTCGCGCCCACAACCAGTGTCTTGCGCAATGCCTCATCGCCGGCCCTTGTAATGACACCAAGCCTGACCTTACCCGCAGTCGAATGGTCCCGGGCGTCAGCCCCATCCAGGCGGCAAATTGCCTTCCCGACGCAAACAACTCCGGCGCCGGCGCTTTCATCACCAGTAGTACCGCGCCGATCGGCCCGACACCCGGGATTTTTGCAAGACGACGGCAGCATTCGTTATTTCGATACCAGGCCATCAGTTTTGCCTCCAATTCCTTCCGGCGCTCATCTAACTGCGCCGTCAGCGAGAGATGCAAATAGATCGCGTGACCTCGGCGGGCGTGCGGTAACCCAGGCACTTCCGTGGCAGCGCGTTCAGATGATGGACGAGAGCGACGAGTTGTTGCTGGCTGACAGCGGATAGATCGGTATCGCCAGGCATGAAGCGGCGGATGCGCTTGTTGGTGTTTTCTACTGCACCTTTCTGCCAAGGCGCGCTGGGGTCGCAGAACCAGCTCCGCGCGCCGATGCCATCTTCCAAAGCCCTGAAGCCGGCGAACTCCGTACCGCGATCAAAGGTAAAGCTCTGCCGCGCAAAGGCTGGCAAGGGAGAGAACGTTTCGATGATCTTGTCCATGATCGGTCTTGAGCGCCGGCTCGGGTTTTTGATCATCACGGCGTAGCGGCTTTTGCGTTCAACCAAGGACGTGACGTTGGCGTTGCCCAGATCGCGTTCGAAGATCAACAAGTCGCCTTCCCAATGCCCGAACTGCGAACGATTACCAATGAAATCAGGACGTTGCGATATCCTGTTGGTAGCAGGAAAGGCGCCGTCGCGGGGTTTCCTCGAGCCGCGGGGGCGACGTTTGCGGCGGCCTTCCGGCAGATGCTGATAGAGCTCCAACGCCTGATCTTCCTTGCCGTAAATGAAACGATAGATCGTCTCGGTGCAGACCCGCACGGCGCTTACGCCATCGGCGAGCAGGCGGCCAGCGATCTGTTCCGGGGACCACAGCGCCTTCAGTTGCTCGATCACCAGTTCGCGCAACGGCGGATGGACGCATGAGCTTGCGCAGGCGTCGCCGACGCTCTTTGCGGATGTCGTCAGCAACCGTTGGGAAGTAGCCGCTATACTCGGGCAGCTCGCGATCGTGGAAGGTGGTGCGCCGGATCTCACGATAGATCGTCGATCGATGACGACCGAGTTGGCGCGCCATTTCTTTGATCGGCAGCTTGCGTTCGACAAAGTGGAAGAGGCGGCGTCGATCGGCCAGATTCAGCTGCGAATAACGTCGGGACATGCCAAAATCTCCAAGCCATTGAAATCAATGGCATGTCGCACTTGAGAATAGAATGTACCAGCCCGTTACAGAAGATCGAATAATGTATCGTCGGGAACCACGATGGCGATATTGTTATGGTCGCCTCTGCTGTGGAGACAATTGAAGTCCATTCGCGCGGGTTGTTTCGGCTTCGTAGTGCGCGAGGATTTCCGCGCCGGTGGCGATCCAGACGTCGTCACGCGCGGCGATCTCGCTGAGGAAATCCCGCAGAATCCGCCACCGCATCGGCCGGCCGGAAACCTGCGGATGCAGGACAAGCGTGGTCACTCCGCCCCACTCGTGGGTTCCGACAAACTCCTCGCGCCAGATGGGTAGGATAGCGTCCCTCCCGAAGAGCGGGCGCGCATCCAGCCGACCGGTCATGCCGAAATTCCAGTCGTCGAAGGCGTAGTTGACCGGAATTTCCACCGGCCCCGGGCGGCCGTCCGCCAGACGGTGACGATAGGGGCGGATATCATCGCGGAAGGATGAGGAATAGCGCAGGCCCTGTTCGCAAAGATAGGCGAGAAGCTCGGGAAAATTCTCGCCGGATGGCGCGCGATAGCCGACGGGTGTGACGCCGAGCCGGGATTTCAGCGCTTCGAGGCCGCGGTCGATCTCCTCTTTTGCTTCGTCCAGCTTGTTGCGATCCGGGCATTTGTGCAGGTAGCCGTGATGGGCGATCTCGTGCCCGGCAGCGACAATCGGTTCACACGCGGCTGTATGGGCCTCGACCGTCCAGCCGGGAATGAAGAAGGTCGCCTTAAGGTGCAGCGTATCCAGCAGTTCGAGGATCTTTGTGATTCCGACCCGGGCGTCGTAGCCGCCGAGTGAGGTCGTCACCATCCGGTCGACATTGGCGTGGTTGTTGCCGATCCAGGCAGTCTCGGCATCGACGTCGAAACCGATAAAGAGGGCGCTCTTCTTGCCGTACGGCCAGTCAAAAACGGGGGCTGGTGACGCCGGGTTGAGTGGGCGAGGGCTGAGATCGTAGGTCATGAAACTTCCTTCTCAATTGAAGACCGGCGCTTCGGGTTCGTCTGCGACCAGCAGGTCAGAAAGGCCCCGGCAGTCCGCGTGTTCCTCCAGCACGCCCACGAAATCGGCGAGGTCCGCGATACGAGCCGCAGGCAATGCCATCGACGCGAGGCTGTCGAATTTGGCACGGATGGCGGCGTCGCTCATCGGCCGCTCGCTGGAGCCGGTGGCGCGGGGCACCATCGCCGTCCTGCTTTCGTCATCAGCGAAGGTGACGGTCACCTCCGGCTCGGCCATTTGCGGCATCTGCGCATCGGGATGAAAGCGGAAGCGGCCGAGAACATCGGCGATGCGCGAATCGCCGCGGGCGGCGGCGGAATACTGTTCGAGGTCGACGCGGCCGAAGACCAGGAGCGCCGCTAGCGCATAGCCGAGGCTCATTTGTGCGCCCGCCAGTGTTTCCAGCCGCGCCCGGCCGCACATGTCCATCAGGAAGGAGCTAAGGCGGACGTCAACCCTCGCGATATCGGCGGGAGTGCGGCCGGTCTCGGCAAGGATGTCGCCGACAGCGTCGATGGCGGAATGCGCGCCGCGGCAAGCAGCGTAGGGCTTGAGCGAGGCCCGTTCAATCTTCCAGTTCGTGCCCAGCCCGGCTGAGAGTTCGCCGGTATGCCCGGCATCCCGGACATAGGTGCGGAAGAAACCGCCCCAGACATCGTCGAACACATGCGAGGGACCGGAAAAGCCGGCGCCGGCGAGATCGGCGGCGAGAAGTCCGCCTTCAGCCGCCCGGCCCGCGTGGACCTTCTTCGCTTGGCTGCCATCATGATTGAAGGCCCACAGGCCAGAGGAAAAGCTGGTGGCCAGCGTCAGGGCGTGGCGAAAGAGGGCGCTGTCATAGCCGCGCAGCCGCGCGACCGCTGCCGCGGCCGCGAGCGTGCCGCAGGTGCCGGTGGAGTGCCAACCGGCACCATTGTGCACGCCGTAGCCGCCGGATGCATCCAGCACGCGGCGGCCGACCTCGTAACCCGCCGTCAGCGCGCAAATGAGATCGCCGCCGGAAATCGGGGCCTCGCAGGACGGAAGAGCTGCCAGTAGCGCGGGCAGAACGACGGCGCCTGTATGATCGCAGCCGCCGGAATCGTCGAGTTCGAAGACATGGGTGGCCACCCCGTTGGCAAGGGCCGCGTCGCGCGGTCCGGTTCGCTGTGGCGAGGCCAGAAGCGGTGTTGTTCCCCCTGGTGCGACGAGCGCACGTACCTTGCGGAATTCGATGGAGCGAGTGCCAGCGAGTGCTGCGCCGAGCGTATCCAGAAAGTGGGATTTGGTACGGGCGGCGATCCGGGTCGGTAGATCGGCAGGCGCAAGTCGGGCGCAGAAATCGGCAAGCGCCTCGACATGCGTCAACGCTTGCACGCCGCTTCGGGCTACATCGGGCATCATGATATCCTCGTTCGGGTAGGCCAGGGGAGCGGCCCGGTTAATGCACCGGGCCACCACCTGATCATTTCACGGCTTCGCCGTTGATCATCACGCCGTCGAGCGTGCTGCTGGCAAGGCCGTACCTTTCGAAGATCGCCTTGTATTCGCCGGAGGCCATGAGGGCTTTCAGTGCGCCGGCAATCGCGTCGCGCAGCTCTGGCGTCTGCTTGGAGAAGCCGATGCCCTGATAGACTTCCGTAAAGGGCTCGCCGACAATGGCGTAGGTGTCCTTTTCAAGCTGCAGCAGGTAGGGCAGGGTTTCCGAACCCTGGACCGCGCCGTCAAGGCGGCCCTGCTTCAACTGGGCGCGGGCATCGGCCGAGCCTTCGGTGCCGACGATCACGAGCGCCGGCTTGCCGTTGGCTTCGCAGTTGGCAGCGCTCCACTTCTTGGCCTCGTCCGGGAAGGAGGTGCGGCGGCTCATGCCGACGGTCTTGCCACAGAAGTCGGTGAGTTCCTTGAACTCATCCTTGCGTTTGGCCGAGGTATAAAACTGCGCGCCGGAGCTCATATAGTCGACGAAATCCATGGTCTCGCGCCGCTTGGGCAGGTCGCTCATGCCGCTCAAAACAAGGTCGGCGCGGCCGGTGTTCAGCGAAGACACCATTTGCTCGAAGCCGATCTCGGACCATTCGATCTCGGTGCCGAGCTGCTTGGCCAACGCCTTGCCAAGCTCGATGTCGACGCCCATCAGTTCGTTCGTCGCAGGGTCGCGATATTCCATCGGCGGATAATTCGGCGTGTTCGCCACCACAAGCTTGCCCGCGGATTGTTGTTTCTCCGGCAGATCCTGTGCGTGGGCGGTAAAGGCGAGCAGGCACGCCGAGGCGGCCAGAATTGCTTTTTTCATCGTAGTTCCCATCCTGTCGGTTTTTTGCGGTTATCGTTGCACAGCCTTGAGAAAATCGGCGGTGCGGGGGTTGTCGGGTTGGGTCAGGACCCGCGCCGAAGGGCCGTGCTCAATCAGCCGCCCGCCGTCCATGAAGGCGACGGTGTTGCTAACGTTGCGGGCAAAGCCCATTTCGTGGGTGACGACGATCATCGTCATGCCGGAGGCGGCGAGATCGTTCATCACATCGAGCACCTCGGCCACCAGTTCGGGGTCGAGTGCGGAGGTCGGCTCGTCGAACAGGATGAGCGAGGGACGCATGCCCATCGCTCGGGCGATGGCGACGCGCTGCTGTTGGCCGCCAGAAAGCTCCGAGGGATAGTTGCCGGCCTTGTCGGCAAGGCCGACGCGTTTCAGGAGTTCCATCGCGTGTTCGCGGGCGGCCTTCGGGCTTTCGCCCAAAACCTGTACCGGCCCTTCGATCACGTTTTCCAACGAAGTCTTGTGCGGGAACAGGTTGAAGCGCTGGAAAACCATGCCGATGCCCCGGCGCTGGCGGGCGATTTCCACGTCGCTCAGCTCATAGAGCCTGTTGCCGTCGCGGCGGTAGCCGATCAGCTCGCCATTGGCCCAGATCGCGCCGGAGTCGATGCGTTCCAGAAGGTTGATGCAGCGCAGGAACGTGCTCTTGCCGGAGCCCGAGGGGCCGATGATGCAGCTCACCTCGCCCTTACGCACTTCCAGACCCACCTCATTGAGCGCCTTGAATGTGCCGAAGCTCTTGCAGACGTCAACGGCCTTGACCAGGATTTCGCTTGTCATGTGCGCCCCCTTCAGATCGTCGTGCGGCCGCGGGTGCCGCGGGCGTAGTAGCGTTCGATCCGGGATTGGATCAGAGAGAGGACGGTGACGATCGCGAGATACCAGAAGCTTGCGACCATCAGCAGCTCCAGCACGCGGGTATTGGCGTAGTAGATCACCTGCGCATTGTGCAGGATCTCCGAATACTGGATCACCGAGGCGAGCGAGGTGAGCTTGACCATGCTGATCACCTCGTTACCAACAGGCGGAACCATGACGCGCATGGCTTGCGGCAGCACGATGCGGCGCAGCGTCTGCATTCCCGTCATGCCGATCGTCCGAGCGGCTTCGTACTGGCCGGCGTCCACGGACAGGAGGCCGCTTCGCACGACTTCCGAGGTATAGGCGCCCTGCTGGATGCCCAGGCCGAGCATGGCGGCGACGAAGGGCGTCATCACCTCGACGGTGTTGAATTCGAACAGGCCCGGAATGCCCATCGTCGGGAAGATCAGCGCGAGGTTGAACCAGAGCAGCAGTTGCAGTAGCGCCGGCGCGCCACGGAAGATCCAGACATAGACGAGCGCGATGTATTCGAGCACCGGATTGCCGGAAATGCGCATGATCGCGATGAGGACGCCGAGTGCGATGCCGAGCGACATCGCCGCGACTGTCATCAGCAGCGTATTCCAGATGCCCTGGATGATCACGGGGGCGAACAGGAATTGGCCGACGACCGGCCATTCGATCTGGCCGACAACGAAGGCGCGGATCAGGAGCGCCACCAGCAGCAGCACGATGGCGGCGAAGACCTTGCGCCCCACATGCCTGCGCGGGACGAGTTCAAGATGGGCGATGTCATGGGCATCGCGGCTGGATTGGGGAAGGGGCGTGTCGGTCATGCTTCCTCTCCCGTTAAGGGGACTAGGGCAACACCCGAGAGATCCTGTTCGGCCCAGGCACGCTGCTCTTTGCAGGTGTCGGCAAAGGCCGCGATCTGCTCGCGCACGCGGGCGGGGGCGGTTCCCCCCTGGCCGAAACGTTCGGCGAGCGCCCGGGCTGGGTCGATCACCTTAAGTACATCCGGGGTCAATGCCTCATCGATGTTCGGCAGGTCGGTCTCGGTCAGCCCGTCAAGGTCTATGCCGCGCTCTTCGCAGTAACGTACGGTGGCGCCGGAGATCTCATGGGCATGCGAGAAAGGAATGCCCTGCCGCACCAGCCAGTCCGCCACCTCGGTTGCCAACGTGAAGCCGCGTGGCGCGTCGGCGGCCATGCGTTCAGTGTCGAAGGTCAACGTCGCGACCATGCCGGCGAAGGCAGGTAGGATCAGGTCGAGAAGATCGATTGTCTCAAAAAGCGCGCGCTTGTCCTCGGCGAGATCGCGGTTGTAGGCGAGCGGCATCGCCTTGAGAGTGGCGAGCATGCCCGCAAGATTGCCAATCATGGTGCCCGACATGCCACGCGTCAGCTCGGCGATGTCGGGATTCTTCTTCTGCGGCATGATCGACGAGCCGGTCGAGTAGGAATCGTGCAGCTTCACCCAGGCGAACTGGCGCGAAGCCCAGATGCAAATCTCCTCCGACAGACGCGAGAGGTTCACGCCCAGCATCGCGGTCACGAACAGGAATTCCGAGACCACGTCGCGGCTCGCGACGGCATCAATGGAATTCTCGCAGGGACGGGCGTAGCCGAGATCGCGCGAAGAGCTTTCAGTATCGCGGGCGAAAGCCGAGCCGGCCAGGGCGGCGGCGCCGAGCGGCGAACGGTCGAAGCGGCGGTCCCAGTCGATGAAGCGCTCGATGTCGCGGCTGAGCGACTGTGCATGCGCCATCAGGTGATGGCCGAGCGATATCGGCTGAGCGGGCTGAAGGTGGGTGAAGCCCGGCATGACCGTCTCGATATGCTCATTCGCCTGGGTGGCGAGTGCGTCCTGCACCGCAAGGACCAGCTTCACCAGCCGCCGCGCCGTGCGGCGAAGGTAGAGGCGGGTGTTGTTGGCCGTCTGGTCGTTGCGCGAGCGGCCGGCACGCAGCTTGCCACCGAGGGCACCCAGCCGCTCGATCAACAGGCGCTCGTGGAAGGTGTGAAGATCCTCATCCGAGGCTTTCGGCTTTTCGCGGCCGGCCGCGACATCGGCCGCGATCGTATCGAGCGTTTGCAGCATCCGCGGCAGTTCGTCCTCGCTCAGTACGCCAGCGCGCGCAAGTTCGCGCGCATGGGCGCGAGACCCGGCGATGTCTTCGGGGGACAGGCGGAAAAAGCTTGGATTGCTTCGCGAGAGCGCCGCGAGTTCCGGAGAGGGACCGCTGGAAAATCGGCCTCCCCAAAGCGATGTCGCTTGTTCTGTCATGACAGTCTCCCATCTCGGTAATTATGTTCCCGAGTTGAGGTTGCCTTTTAGGGGCCGCTTGCACAAACGCGAAAAAGCGATACCGTTATGACGAAACCGACTAGCCCCTTGCCAGAGAATGCCCTTGGTTCATACCTCCGTACCACTGCCTTCGATGACTGCCCTTCGCGTGATGCTGGCGATTGCGGAGCGAGGCTCGACGACGGCGGCTGCGGAAAGCATCAACCTGTCGCAAAGCGCCGTCAGCAAGCAGTTGCTGACCCTCGAAAACCTTCTCGGCGCGCAGATGTTCACGCGAAAGCCGTCGGGCATGGTGCCGACAGACCTCGGCCGCATCTATTTGGAACAAGCGCAGGTGGCGATCAAGGCGCTGGAGGAGGCCGCTTTCCGCGCGGCGAGCCTGCAGCCCGATTCCCATACGCTTCGGCTGAAGGTGTTGCCCATCCTCGGCGACCGCTGGCTCTTGCCGCGTTTTTCCGACTTCAATCAGAAACACCCGGATATCGACGTCCAGTACACCACCTTCGCGACCGACAACCCGGCGGCTCAGCCGGACGCAGTGTTCCGCTTCGGCCGTGGGCCATTCGCGAACGAACACTCGGTCTACCTTTTCGGCGAGGATGTCCGGCTCGTTTGCGCACCCGCTTATCTCGCGCGGCTCGGCTCCTGTGAAACCCTCGAGGATGCGGCGCGCGGTGTCATCATCGAGCATCCGAGCACTCCGCTGCGCTGGATCGACCTCGTGGCGGAACATGGGAAACCGGACCTCGAGCCACAGGGCGTCATGCGCTTTGACTATTATACGCTGGTCCTGCGCGCCGCGATCTCCGGCCAGGGCATGGCCCTCGTTCCACCACAGCTCGTCGAGGAGGAACTGAGGACCGGAAGCCTCGTCAATCCCGGGGGGCTTCACTACGCATCCAAGGTCGCCTACTGGTTCACCACCCCAACGGACCGCAAGCCTTCATCGGCGCTCAAGGCGTTTCAACGTTGGCTGATGCAGCAGTTGGAATAGTGGAGAGGCCGATGGAAAAAGTGACGATACGGCATGCGAGCCCGGCCGATGCGGACGCAATCGCGCATTTCCACGTGCGCGTCTGGCGACAAACCTATCGCGACCTTGCCCCACCCGAGATTTACGCCGCGCTCGATGAAAACCTTCGCCGCAACACCTGGCGCGAAAAGCTTGCGGTAGCGGACCCTGACCAGATCGTGCTTCTGGCCGAATTGGAGGGAAGGCCGGTCGGGATCGGCGCTGCCGGTGCACCCTCAGATGCGATCTTTGGCGATCTTGGCGAGATCAAAAACCTCTGCGTCGATCCGGATGTCAAACGCCAAGGCATCGGCCGCCTATTGCTCTCAAGGCTTGCTTTGCATTTGCGGGAGAGAGGATTTCCCGGAGTTGGGCTGAGCGTGGTCGACGGCAACGAACCTGCGATCGCTTTCTACGACGCGATCGGCGGCAAGCGGGCCGGGGAATACACGGATGCCGGTCCGATCTGGCGCTCGCGAAATATCGTCTTTGTGTGGGCTGACAGTTTGGTGCTCTGAACGTCTCTGGCAGTCAACAGTTCGATTCCTCACATCAGGATTTTTGTCAATGGTCATTTGGGTGGCATCGAATTTCGCCTTCGTTGCCGGATCCACGGTCTGAGCCCATACTATTACCGGCCCGTTCTCGGACCTGTACAACCTCATATGTGGAACGGCCCGCGGTGCAAGGGGCTTCGCAGTCGATTTCACGCATGCGGACGGTGCGGTCATATGTACGGCCTTTACGTGCGGTACATGACCGCTGGCCTCGATGAGATCCGCGAAACGAGGAGCTAAATCACATCCACGCACTAACAGCAGCCCCTTTATGCGATTGACGTGGAAAACACGCTCCGCAATCAGGGTTTTTCGTTCCCGCCCAAGCCTGCGGATGTCTTCCTCATCCGGCGTAAGCAATTTGACCATTGAGCAAGAACGCGGCTCGCCGCGTTTCCAGGCCATGTTTCGCCATCGATGCGGTCCGTCTTTGCGCGTCGATGACGGCGAGGCATGGCAATGGATGCGGCTTCCACAATATGGCTCTCGAGGTGGAGATCGCCTGGACATTACCTCTGACCACTTGTTGACTCACCCGCGGTCGAACAATAACTTGCGAACTCGGTCGTTAGGCTTGTCCTCACATGACGGATCAGTCTCTTCAGCGTCGCCTTGCCGCCATCGTCGTTGCCGATGTGGTGGGATATTCACGCCTGATGGAGGCTGATGAACTCGCAACGCTGGCGAACCTCAGGGAACTCCGTTCTGGCGTTATCGAGCCGGCTGTGATGCGCCACAACGGTCGCATCTTCAAGCTCATGGGCGACGGATTCTTAATCGAATTCGTTAGCGCGGTGGACGCGGTCACAGCAGCGTTGGAAATGCAACGGGCCACCACTGCTGTTGAGGCTTCCGGAGACCGGCGCCTGCTTTTGCGTGTAGGCGTCAATCTGGGAGATGTCATTGACGACGGTTCAGACGTCCTCGGCGACGGCGTCAATGTCGCGGCGCGCCTCGAGACGCAGGCCGCACCGGGAGGTATCTGCATTTCAGCCAAAGTTCACGGCGAGATCGTCGGCAAGATCGGCGAGCGGTTCTTTGATGCAGGCGAACGCTACCTAAAGAACCTGGCTCGCCCGGTCCACGTGTGGCATTGGCCGGATGCGCTGCAGAGCATATTGCCGCTGCCCGAATGTCCCTCGATCGCTGTATTGCCGTTCACGAATATGAGTGGGGATGAAGCGGACGCGCCTTTCGTCGACGGCTTGACCGAAGACCTGATCACCGACCTTTCCCGTACGGCTGGCCTGTTCGTCATCGCGCGCAATTCCGTGCACGGCTACAAGGGCAAGCCGGTCGACGTACGGCTGGTCGCCCAGGAGCTCGGCGTCCGCTACGTCCTCGAGGGGAGCGCCAGACGCGCAATGGGCCGTGTCCGCATCAATGCCCAATTGATCGACGCGCTTGGCGGCCAGCACTTGTGGGCCGACCGGTTTGACAGGACGGTAGAAGATGTTTTCGAATTACAGGATGAAGTTAACGCGAAGATTGTTGAAGCCCTCGTCGGCCGGCTGAGCATCCCGACGCAGCGCAATCGGCCGAAGAGCTTTGAGGCGTACGATCTGTGTGTGCGCGCCCGCCTCCTGACGGAAGAGTCGCCGCAAACTGAGCGTGAGGCCTATATGCTGCTCCAACGCGCGGTTGAGCTTGAGCCATCATATGCCGAGGCGCTCGGTCTGCTCGCCTATAACCGTTGGCTTGCCTGGACTCATTTCGGCGAGCCCGAAGATCCTAACCGTCGGATGGCGGCGACGTTCGCGCAGAAGGCGGTCGACCTAGATCCCAACGATGCCGGCTGCCGTTACGTTCTGGGGACCATTTTGGCTTATGAGCGGCGATGGGAGGAATCGGAGGCCGCGTTCGCCAAGGCCCTGGAGCTGGACCCCAACCACGCCGACACTTGGGCCGCCATGTCGGACATGTCCGTGCTGGACGGCAGGGTTGCCGACGGACTAGCGCAGATCGAAAAAGCTCTGCGGCTCAATCCCTATCCAACCTGCTGGTATCTTTGTCATCTTGGGCAGGCGCAATACGCCGCGCGTGACTATGAGGCGGCAACCGCTACACTCCGCAGGAAAGACACGTATCGTACCAACTCACGCAAATTCCTGGCTGCTTCGCTTGCGCAGTTGGGCCGCCTTGAGGAGGCGCGGCGAGAAGCAGAATTGTTCCTGATCACCCACCCTCATTTCACGATCGGCCATTGGCTCAGCTCCCAGCCGCTGCGCGATGCATCTGTACGAGACCACTTTGTCGACGGCTTCCGAAAGGCTGGCCTGCCGGAGATGTGACAGCGGGTGGGGGCAATCCCGACGCGTTCGAGGACTTGATCAACGGATACGTACTGCGCGAGAACGGCGGTCTTCTGGATCGCAGTGCCAAGCTTCTTCAGACGCTCCACAAAACGCGTCAACCAGCCCGAGTCTCGCATGACTTTTCCGCTGGACCGCCTTGCATCGACGCGGGCGGAAGACAAGGCGGCGACGAGCCGCGCCGCCGTGCATCAACGCACGGATCAGCTTGTCGACCGCGTCGGGCACGTTGAGGCCTCTGTAGCCACGATCGGTGAGGATGTGGCGGAGATGTTCGTTGCGGCTAGTAGTTAAAATAGACGGTCACGCCCTGCCGCCGCTGGGAGTGGTAATAGTCTCGATAGCCGTATCGGTAATGATCACGATAGCCGTAATACCGGGAATAGCGGGGGTAGCACCGGCCGTAGTAATCGCAGGGACGGTGGGCGTACCGCCGTTTCCAGTGGCGATCCGCGTGCTCATGACGATGTTTCCGGTGTCTTACCTGCTCGACATCGCCGGCCTGCACTTGTTCGGGTTTCGGCGCAAAGATCGGCGCGGCGTTTAGCGGTAGCGCGAAGGATGTCGCTAGGACTACGGCTCCGAGGGTGGATAATAGCTTTTTCATTTGACGCATCCTCTCTAGTTCTCAGCTTGGTTCCTCAAGCCTGAATCTCAGATGAACCGTCGCGGCTCGACCGTTGCGGAACCTAGCGCTGAGGTGGACCCCAGAGCGCTGGGTCGCTTGGGGCTGGGGTCGCGCTCTGGGATCACTGGCGCCAACGGCGGCGGCTACCGGTACCGTTGGTGCTGATGCAGCAATGGCGAGGCAATTCAGATTCGGCAATGCGGATAAGACCATTGCCCAGGCGCACCAGACCTAAGTCCGGGGCGTGTCTTCTTTCCCATCCACTCAAAGAAATGGCCCCGAAAGGCGGCGACGGGCCCAAGAGTGTGCTAAGTAAGCGGGCTCTGGGGGGAAGGGAACGGAGCCCGGTCGAATAACGCTCGGTTTGGAAACTCGTTCCGCAGCTTGAGGCTAAACCCGCCCCTATCGGAACAGCGACAGCACGTTGGCGGCGCTTGTGTTGGCTATCTGCAGCGACTGTATCGCCAATTGCTCCTGTGCTTGAGTAGCTTTCAGGCGCGCCGATGCTTCGTTCATGTCAGCGTCGACAAGGCGCCCGACGCCTTTAACGATGCTCTCCATCAGAGCGCTGGTGAAGTCTGATTGCAGGTCGATGCGCATTTGCAGGGAGCCGAGCAGGCTCGCACTCGAAATCGCGCCCTTCAGCATGTATTCGATACCTTCGATGTACTCGTCGACAGTAAGGTCCGTGCCCGTCACATCAACCTCGGCCAAGTCGAACTCGAGCGTCCAGCGCGGCGTCGAGCGCACGTTTTCGACGGTAACTCTTGCAGCGCGATTGCCCGCCTCCGGGTAGATAGCCTGATCCGCTGAGAAGGTGAGCGTGGTACCGGATGCAGTCACTGCCAAGCCGCTGCCCGCGGAAGCGAATTCTATAACCGCCGCTAGGTCGGCTGCGTTGCCGACCGTGCCGTCACTTGTGCCAAGCGCGGCATCCACCGTTGCGCGGTCTATGGTGTAAGTCTGCAATGTGCCTGGGCCGACTTGGACGTCAAAGTAGATCGCAGCGGTAGGCGAGACCGTAAACGGTTTGGTAAAACCGATACTCGCCTGGGGATACATATTGTCGTGGTTGTTTATTGGTGCGTTCTCTAGACCCAACGCAAAGCCTGCGGGGTGAACGCCGTTGAAGTCGGACACCACGTTTGAAATATCGATGCTGGACCCTGGTTCCCCGGACGTCTCAAGCGACCCGATCTCGAATTGACTTGATGAGGATGATCCACTGAACAACGTTTCATATGCGGTCGCGGGAACCGCGTTGTCCTGAAAGACCCGCTGCAGGACAGTACGCATTTGGGACGCGGTATTAATTTTACCATCGGTCGTGCCGAGCGCGGTGTCGATAACCGTCTTATCGATCCGCAAGCCGGTGAAAACCACGCCGGCGGAATGTGTGCCCGCATCGATTGTAAGGTCAAACTCGATATAGTCCGTCGATCCGAATGTCGCCGGTCCCGTGAAGGCATGGTTCTCGTGACCCTGATGGGCAACCGAGTTGATCCCCGTCCGCCGGAAGCCGCCAATGTCACCCACGCCGCCGATTTCCTTCTGCAGGATGCCGCCGCCTCCCGCATTGAGCATGCTCGTCTGTTTGAGGTTTAGGTCAGTGGTGTTCAATTCGATGGATCCATCCGCTGCCCTGACTAAAGACGAGACCAAGGACGTGGTCAGTTCGGCGGTTTGCATGAGATGGGTCGCGGCGTCTGTACGCAGCCAGTTCACTCCGTTGAAGCTGGACGAGGCAATGACGCTCTCCGCTTGAGCGTTGAGTTGGTCGAGTTCCTTCTGGATCTTAGCTTTGTCAACGCCCGGTTCCGCTGCAGCGACTAGTCTTGCCTTGAATGCAGTCAAGATTTCGACGATGGCGTCGGTTCCCTCATAGGCGACGCCTACCTTCGCGGCTCCCAGACCGAGTGCATCGGCAACGGCTGAGATAGCCTTGTGATCGGAACGCATCGTCGTAGCAATCGACCAATATGCAGCATTGTTGGCCGCGGTTTGGATGCGGAGGCCGGAACTCACTTCATCCTGGGTGGAAGCAAGTGTTGCAGCGGTATTTCTCAAAATTTGGACGGCAGACATCGCTGCCGCGTTCGTATGAATGCTGGACATTATAGAGCCGTCGATCAGGGATTAGCGCCCGTCATGGGCGAGTCGATGCATTTATTCAACCACAAATTTGGTTAACAGACTACTAATTTTGTATGTGTGGGCGGCGCAGACCAACTATGGCGTCAATCTTTCAACCGTGGCATATCGCCGAGAATAGTTCTTGGGGGGTGACCGATACTGCGGGGGTGAATCTCACCCCTTCCATCCAGAATAATCCGCAAAATCCGGATCATATCGGCCGCGTCGAGGAGCGCGGCCTTTACATGGTCATGGGTACGCCTTTCGATGCCCGCTGCTGTCGTCTGCAGGTCGATCACCGGATCCAATTCGGTCTTCCTCTCAGGGACGCCAACTTCGTAGCGCATCTCGCGGATCGTGACGACCGCGCGCTCGAGAAACTGGCGCTTTTCAAAGTTGGTCAGGTGTTCGACCAGGTTGGCCGCCCAGACGAGCTCAGAGTTGAAGGCAGTCGTGAGGGACATGACGGGCAGCGAACATCGCTGCGGCGGGGCGTCAATATTCGCTTGGCAGCCCCTAGTGCCCCGTGCCTTCCGAGGCGATCTCTACGTATCAGCCGATCGACCATAGGTAATTTACAATCTCCCGCCGGATTGCGTCTCGGTCGCCGTACTTCTCGCAGATGCGGTTGAGCTCTTCGCTCACGGCCTCCTGCTCCTCGTCATCGCAAATCACGTACATGTTGTGCCCCACGGCGTTGATGTGGCACCCAGCCTCGATCACGTCTGCCACGAATGCAGGAATTTCTTCTTCGTTCATCAGGTGCAACAGGGCCGCATTGCTCATGCTGAGGTTCCTTCTGCTTTCGGACCGCTAGTAATGTTTGGGGCAAGGACAACGACGGAGAAGTCAGCCAAAATGGCAAGAGAGCAAAGGTGCTCGTCAGCGATTTGGATCAATGCGACGGCGACCTCATCGTCGGACCAGCCCGCCGCCGTACAGTAAGCGGCGAACGCGCCGAACGCCTCTTTGAGAGCTTCTTGGCATTCATCACTGCTCTGCTCGTATCTAGCTTGACGGGTGGGAGGGGCAATTTTCGGTAAGTTTACCTGCATCATAGTTTCCCCGAGCGGCCTCATTGTTCTTTTGAGCCCCAGCCGAGCCATCTATGTGACCGTGGCGCTTAGGCGGTAATGCCTTGGTTGAAAACAGAATATGCGGCGATTGGTTTCTGCCGCAATTGACCTCAGACCATTGGCGGGCCACCTAAGACTTGAGCCCTACAGCGAACGGGTACTCCCCAGCAGCTTCCTACCTCAACTTAGCTATTTGTAATTTCAAAAAGGATTACCTAGCGCGCCGGGCCGATCACGAGGTCGTAAATGAAGAGGTTCTCGCGGTTCCGAGCCTGATCCAGCCGCAGGCTGACCCCAGAGCGCTACGTCGCTTGGGGCTGGGGCGCGCTCTGGGGTCACTAGCGCCAAAGGTGCGGTTGACGCTCAACTAGGAATGGCAGCGCCAATCGGATTCGGCAACACAGATAGGACCTTTGCCGGAGCGCGTCAGACCTAGGTCGGGGTACTTCCGGTTTTGCGACTGATTAGCGCTTCAGCTTACCGACCTTGATCGTATTGCCGTCGCTGTTCCGGCACTGCTTGCAGCGCACGCGGGGCGCCAGCGTTGCCGGCTTCCGATCTCAGTCGGGTGGTTTTCTGCCTTCCGATCGGAACGTGCAGGCAGTGCCATCGTCTGACATTGCGCGTGTGGCGATTCGACCCCGTTGACGACCTTGGTCGTTGCAGACTTAACGTCATAAACGAGGTCGAAAACTGACCTTCAGCTTAAGAGCATTCGGGCGTGCGCTCGTCTGGGGTTATTCACCACATTTCGTGTCCGGTCACATCGGGGCCGCCCAAGTTTCAAGACGTTGAACACCGCTAGGACGTGCGTATGTGGACGATCCAAATCGGTCTCGCCGCTGTACCGTCCCATGGCACGGATGAGACGACCCACAGTTTACCGCGGCGCGCGAGACGGCTAGCGGGCGACCCGCAGATGCTCTTTTCGTGTTATGGTGGGCTTGCAGCGCGTAATCACGACCTTCGACAATATGGCAGAGGCCGAACGCTATTTTTGCTCTGGCGCAGGAAGTTTTGCGTCCCCAGCATAGGCCCAACGCCGAAGCTGTTTCCTGACTGATCCGGGGCGAGGAGGTAGTCCATGTCCACGAGTAGTGTCGACCGCCCGCTGCAGCCGGGCGACCAGGCCCCGAATATAGTGCTCGATGCGATATCGCGCGACGGCAAGATCGCGCTCGATGATTTTCGAGGCCGTAACCCGTTGTTGATCGGTATGTTTCGCGGCCTACATTGTCCGTTCTGCCGGCGCCATGTCGCGGCGATGGCGCAACTTAAGCCGGCTCTGCGTGAGAAAGGCGTCGAATGCCTAGCAGTCGTCATTACGCCGGTCGAGCGGGCGCGGCTCTATTTCCGTTACCACCCGGCGCCCGATCTTCTCACCGCATCCGACCCGGAGCGGGCCTCGCACCGTGCTTTCGGCTTGCGCGAGGTCGGGATGGGCACGGTCATGGCGATACGGGTCCATCTCCCGGGCGAGTTGCCCGGGCCTATGGGTGTCATGGCAATGGATGAGTTTCTCAACAAGAAGGAAGGATATGTGATTACGGAAGCCGATCAGCAGGCGATGGCTTCCAGCCAGGGGCAGCTTGTCGGTCAGTTCCTGATCGACCGAGGGGGCATCGTACGCTGGAGCTTCACTGAAGTTCTGGAGGCTGGCCTCAATACGTTCAGCGCACCGAATCCTGAGGAATTGATGTCGGCAGCTTCCCAAGTTACACATTAGTAGGCGGCGGAAAAAGGCTGCTGAAAACTCGCTCGACGACCGCCGTCCTGTGGTGATTCTGTGAATTTAGATGATGCTCAGGCGCGGCAGGGTTAAAGTCTGCCCGTGGGCTTTAGCGATTTCCATTCAACGGCCGGCCGCGGAGCGACCAGACGCTAGAGTGAGCGGGCCTCGCGCATGGGCGGGGCGACGTCCCCTCCTTGCCGCAGTCACGCCGGTCCGACGGGCGCGCCATATGGCAAGTTTCCACACCCTTTCCTGATTTTCCTTGGCGAAGTGGGAGGTCAGAATTGGGTCGATTCTTCATCTTCCTCATCGCGCGTAGCGCGTCTAGGACGAGCCGGCTCTAGGCGGCGAGAATCAGCCGGATGTTCCTGTTCCTGTGCTAAAAAATGGTGTAACGGGCGGAAGCCGGCCCGCCAGGTTTGAAGGGCCGGTGGTCGTCCCTCACAATGATGGTGTCGCGGAGTCAGGAGTGGCCTGCTCCAGAGCAGCACGGAGAGACGACCATGAAAGAGTATGCCGGCATCGACGTATCCTTGGAATACTCAAGCGTGTGCGTGGTGGAGGCGGATGGCCGCATTGTGCGGGAAGCAAAGGTCCTCAGCGAAACCGATGCCCTAATCGCCTGGTTTGGCGCGCACGGTGTGGCAATGGAGCGAATTGATCTGGAGGCCGGCCCAGCCATAGAAGCCGGGCTGAAAGCCAACCGCTCAAGAATCTCAAACTCCGAAAACTTGCAGAATGACTGCACAGGAACTATATTGCAGTCATTGAAGGCATCTGCGAGGGTCTGACTATGGCTATCCTGACAGTACGAAATGTACCTGATGAAGTGCACCGGGCTTTGCGCGTCCGGGCGGCGATTCACGGCCGCAGCACAGAGGCGGAAGTCCGCGAGATTTTGGAACGGGCAGTAAAGCCCGAACAGCGTGTTCGCATCGGCGATGCCTTGGCTGAGCTGAGCGGGCGGCTTGGCCTGACCAATGATGATTTTGAAGTGTTCGACCAGGTGCGAGACAAAGCGCCGGCGGAGCCAATGAGGTTTGAATGATCGTCCTGGACACGAATGTCGTCTCGGAGGCGATGAAGCCGGCCCCGGATTTGGCTGTGCGCAATTGGTTGAATGACCAGGTAGCCGAAACCTTGTATCTGTCCAGTGTAACGCTGGCGGAGCTGCTGTTTGGCATCGCTGCGCTACCGGAGGGCCGGCGCAAAAAGGCGTTGTCCGACACGCTTGATGGCCTGCTCGAATTGTTCGACGATCGCGTGTTGTCATTCGACACTGCAGCCGCTCGGCACTATGCGGACCTTGCGGCAACCGCGCGAGCAGGGGGGAAGGGATTCCCGACACCTGATGGATATATTGCGGCTATTGCAGCCTCCAGGGGATTTACAATCGCGACACGCGATACAAGCCCCTTTGAGGCGACAGGAGTCGCCGTCGTCAATCCTTGGAACCACCTATAGACTCGCCATGCGGCGGGTCTCGGGTTCAAATGGGTTCAAGGCGAGGGAGGCATCCGCTAGGCGGCCGTCTCAGTCGGGCGGAGTTCGCGTTACTGCCCCTTGATCTGAACGCCCAGGAAGCGTCAGGAGCGGATACTTGGTCAGAGCGACCCGAGCGTCTCAATTGGGCCGAAGAACGAACCGTGCCAGGGTGCAGCGGCACGGACATGGCTTGCCGAAAGAGAGGCCGATCTGCTTTCCGTCGGTTACTTCCACGTCGTGTTTACACTGCCGGCCGAGGTCTCCGACATAGCGTTCCAGAACAAGGCGCTCATCTATGACCTGCTGTTCAAGGCGGCGTCGGAGACGATGCTGACTGTCGCGGCCGATCGCAAGCATCTCGGCGCGCGCATCGGCATCACCGCCGTGCTCCACACCTGGGGATCGGCGATGACGCATCATCCGCATGTCCACATGATCGTTCCGGGCGGCGGCATCACGCCAGATAGAAGCCGATGGATCCGTGGTGATCATTGCTGCCGACAGGGTTGCGACGAGCCGGGTGCCGTGCCGCCGAAGCCGCGCGGATGCGCAACGAAGCGACCTGCCCGCATCGATTGCTCCACTCTCTGGCTGCGCTCGCGCCACCGCACCAATCAGCCGTAGAGCGAAATCTCCATAGCCTTCGACTGTGGCCCGCGGATTCCTTCCTCGGGGACTTTCGTACGCCTGCCGGCGCCCGAAACTCTTCACGACAGTGGAACGGCCGCTTCCTAGATGGTAGCGCTGAAAAGCCGGCCTTTGTATTCAGCGTCGTGGGCCGACCGCAGGGACGACGAATGGAGCGACGGCCCTTACTTCACCGTGATGGCAAGACCGCTGAGATCGGCGTTGACTTGCAGGCCTACCTGCTTGCCTGAGAGCTCGAGTTGGGCGCCCTTGTCATTGGTCATGACGATCACCTGGGCCCCTTTGCCGAGCGCGCCGCCACCGCCTGCCGCACCGTAGACCCCCGTCACATCTCGGGCGCGGCGAATGTGGCGAACGGTACCATGGAAATAGGTTTTAGAAGCCCCGAAGGCGAGGCCGCCCGAGATGCCGCCGACAGAGATGGGATAGCGGCGACCATGGAAGGTCAGCGTGCCCTCGCCTCCAGAACCACCCACAAAGAAGGCAGCCTTGTAGACTGAGAAGCTGATCGTACCGCTGTCGGCATGCGCGGTGCCGGCAAAGCTGATTCCTGCTGCAGCGATAACCGCAGCCGCGACTGAACGAAATCTGGACGAAATCTTCATGATGCGAGTCTCCTCAAAATCGAGGCTTACCCAGCCAGGAGGGCACGTCAGCGTCATGCCAAAGTCCCAGCTGAAACAGTCTCGCCCGTCATTAGTTCCAAGCACGCGGCCCGTTTGAACCCGGGATCAGGACAACGATGAGCTGGAAGCGTTGTGAGAGCTCTTCGATATACGCGATGAGCGCGGCATCGACGTCCGAGATGAAGGCGATGCAGTACTCGGCGTCGCCGTCGCGTTCCGCAAGCGCGTCCTGAAAGCCGAGCTCGGACAGCCGGCCTCGCACGACATCGACGGTTGCCCCCGTGCCTGCGAAACACACAAAACGGACCGGGTTCCCCATCGCGGGCCGCTCCATATCAAGGGGCGATGGTTAAATCCGTAAAACCTACCGCGTCGAGGCGCGTTCGATCACTTGCTTGGGGCAAGTGCCGCCTTCCCAGGCCCGGCCCATGCGCAAAAAGAGATGGCGCACATCATTTGACGGAATCTCAACACCATCGTTGCCGATTCGACTATCACGATTACGCTGCGCTGACACTGGGCAACCTCTAGGCTGCCATTACGAAGATGCGAACCACAAGAATGACAGTTCTTACCCGGCGCGTGGGCCAAACTTCGAGCTAGGCAGAGTATCTCGCATCATTGATGAATTCAATCACACCTGGGTCTTCCTCAATTTGTGTGGTTCATTCGCCGTTAACGATAATGCCGCTATGGGGCGGGCATGCGAACCAAAACGAAATGGGCACCCGGCCCAGGGTCAAAGTTCTGGGTGTCGCGCTCACCGATAATGAGTGCTGAGTTGTCTCCGCTGCAGGACCAGCTTATGGCGTTTGTCCCGATTGCGGACGGGTATCACGGTGAAGCTTCGGCTGAGCCGCTGGCGATGCGCATATCAAAAGTGCGAACGACAAACCTTCATCTACCGACGGCTTCGATCTCGATGTGGCTGCTGCCGAAGCACAGGCCGCGATGGCGTTGAACTATGGCCGACTCGTGCTGAACAGTGCGAAATTCGGGGCCGTCAGAAACAACGTCGTTGCCTATGTCCCCGTCACGGCTCCGCAGCGCCGCTTTACTCCACGTGGACGGGAAAGGTTGACATAATCCTGCCGGCGACAAAATTGTGAGAAAAGTATTGTCAGGCGATTGACGACGCCACGGTGCGCCTGGCTCGGAGCACGGTGAGGGCTCAGGTGCGTTTTCTCCGACGTTGTCCGAACGTTCTCGTTCTGTGCGTTTAGGATCGCATTGGGGCCGCGAACGATGTCGCCTCAGGACAAGCGCGCTTCTTGAAATGGTAGGCCACAGCGTCCCTTTTCAAGGGTGCTTGGCGGCCTCGAAAGCATTGTGCCTCCTCACTCTGAGGCGCAGTTGGGTCAAGGTTTAGAATCCAGCCAACTCGGGTGAAAGCGTACGGCGACGCAGCACCTCACAAGGCATTAGAAAATGCCGTCTCAAAGCTTTCCTTGCGAACTCAAGCCTGAACGGTAGAGGTGAATCCTCGGGAATCTGGATTTCGTTGAAAGGCACCCCGGCGCTCCGCTTGTTCGCCACCAATTTGTAATTTAAAACCAAAAAAGCTTGACATTTCAAGGTTCGATGTAGTTATAAAGATAACAACAAATTTCAGGATTTCGACCATGTTGGCCATTGTCGCTGATGATTTGACGGGAGCGCTCGATGCCGCCGCGCCGTTTGCGGCGCGGGGCATGCATGTCGAGGTCGCTTTGGTGAGTGGGGCAATTGACGATGCCCTCCGGCAAAAGCCTGACGTTATTTCGATCAATCTCGGCTCGCGCGAGCTGGCTGCGGAAGTGGCAAAGCGGTCGGCATCCGAAGCGCTCGCCGCATTGCCTTCCGGAACGCGCCTCTTCAAGAAGGTCGACTCGCGCCTGAAGGGCCATATCGCCGTCGAACTCGACGGCATGCCTTTTCGTTCTGCTTTGGTCGCCCCGGCCATTCCGGCATTTGGTCGATATGTGGCAGGTGGGTGCGTTCGTGGTTTTGGGGTGGACGCGCCGATTTCCGTTCATGAACGGCTCGGTCGGCATGCGGATCTGTCCACGATCCCGGATATGTCCACCGCGGCCGAGATGCGCGCCTCGCTTGAGGATGCTGAGCGGAATGGCGTCGACCTGTTGATAGGGGCGCGTGGCCTGGCTGAAGCGCTTGCCGAACGCATGACTGGCGAAGCGGCCGCGCAGGCCGCCGAGATCTCTGCCGGTCCGACCTTGTTCGTCATCGGATCCCGTGACCCCATCACCCTTGCCCAGATCGACGTTCTGCGCCGCTCGATAGTGACGCGCTATCTGGCAGCACCCAATGGGCGGCTTACGGACCCCAAAGACGAGGGCTGCGCGATCACTCTCGTCCAGGCCGTCCCTGGTGAAGGGGAGGTCTCATCTGAAGAGGTTTCCGAGGCGCTTGCCGATAGCGTCTGTCCGAACCTCGCGCTGTCGGCTGGCACAATGCTTCTTTCTGGCGGCGCCACGGCGGAGGCGGTTTTGAGAAAGATGGAAGTCCAGCGTTTCCGCCTGCTCGGCGAATGCCTCCCGGGCCTGGGCTTGGCGGAGGTCGATGGACGTTGCATCATCGCCAAATCCGGTGGATTCGGTTCGCCGGACACACTGAAGCAGATCGCGGAGGCGATCCTCCGCAAGATGGGATCATAAATGGGACTGGAGACCGGTACAGCACGCAAGAGCCTTGGTGATCTCGTCTTTGAGCGCATGCATCGTGCGATCAAATCCGGCGCCTACAAACCGGACGAGCGTTTGCCGACCGAGCACGATCTGGCCAGCGAGTTCGAGGTGTCCCGTCCGATCATTCGCGAAGCTCTGCGCCGGCTGCGCGAACAGGGGTTCATCTACTCGCGCCGCGGCGCAGGCAGCTTCGTGCGCGCCGTCGGCATGCGCGAGCCGCTTGGCTTTGGGCAGTTGGAGAACGTTGCTGATCTTCTCAACTGCTACGAGTTCCGCTTGACCGTCGAGCCGGCGGCGGCGGCCGCTGCAGCGGAGCGCCATGACGCCGGCTCCCTGGCCGCCATTCGTCAAGCGCTGGAGCTGATGCGGGACGCAACCAACCGTCAATCTCACCGAGAAGATGCGGACTTCCAGTTCCATCTTGCCATCGCGCGCGCGGCTCATAACAGCTATTTTTTCACGGCCATGGAAGCGCTCAAGGACCACATCGCCGTCGGCATGCGGTTTCATGGTGCTTCGGTCAAGCGCGAGACAGCGGGTCTAACGCGGGTCTTTGCAGAACACGAGGCGATCGCCGAGGCCATCACCGCACGTGAAGCCGATAAGGCAAGGCAGCTCATGCATGATCATCTTGTGGGTTCGCGAGAGCGCCTGTTTCAAGCGACCAAATAGCCTTCAAAGAAACCCCGGCGAGTGCCGGGGTTTCTTTGAAACGCGCGGTTGGTCAGAAGGCGGCTCTATAGACTGCCAGCACATCTTCAACGCTCATGTCGATCGGATTGTTGTCCATGAGACGGCGGTTGGCATGAGCCTCGCTCGCATAGAGCGGTAGGTCGTCCGGTTTTGCACCGTGAGCGGCAAGAGACATTTCGATGCCGAGATTGCGGCAGAAGCCGCAGGCGGCGTCGAGAAGCTCGCGGGCTGCAAGGCTTTCGCCAAGGCCTAAGGCCTGCGCGACTTCCGCGGTCTTGTTCACTGCAACCGGCTGGTTGAAGGCGAGCACGTAGGGAAAGATGATGGCGTTGGCCAGCCCGTGCGGCAGGCGAAGCCTTGTGCCGAGCGGGTAGGCGATGGCATGGCCGGCGGCCGTGTTGACCGGGCCAAGGCAGATGCCGCCATAATAGGAAGCAAGCATCATTCCTTCGCGCGCTTCGGTATCGGTGCCATCCTGGACTGCGCGCGCCAGATACTTGCCGACGAGCCTGAAGCCCATTCGCGCAAAGCCATCGATCATCGGATGGGCGCGGCGATTGGTGAAGGCCTCGACGCAATGGGCCATGGCGTCGACACCGGTAGCGGCGGTGACCGCCGGCGGTACGGAATAGGTGAGTTCCGGATCGAGAACGGCAACATCGGCGATCATGTGCGGGCTTTCGACCGCGACCTTGTTGCCTTTTTCGGGATCGGTGATCAGCGAGCGGATCCCAGCTTCCGAGCCCGTGCCGGCCGTGGTGGCGACCTGCACGAGGCGCGTGCTGCGGCCGGCTACCCTGTTCGGCCCGGCGACATCGGCAAGCGTCTGCTCTGAGTTCCAAAGCACGGCAACCAGCTTGGCGACATCGAGAACCGAGCCGCCACCCAGGCCGACGATCAGATCCGGCTTCTGCTGGCGCGCAACCTCCAGGGCGGCGTTCAACGTCGCAATATCGGGTTCGCCGGGAATGGCGTCAAACACCACGATGTGACCCTTAAGCTTCAGTCGATCGACGAAACCGGCGGTGATCGGTGTTGCAACGACGAGGATCGAGGTGGCGTCGGCCGCCCAACTGCCGACCTCCGATATCGTGCCGGCGCCGACGATGAGGCGGCGGGGCTGGTGAAGGGTGATGGGAGCAGTGGTCATGACGTCATCCTCGCTTGGCAGCACCCGACACCAGCCTGCGGGCGTAGGCGATCGCGGAGTTCATGTTGCCGTGGTTGGCAATGCCTTTGCCGGCGATGTCGAAGGCTGTGCCGTGATCGACCGAGGTGCGATCGATCGGCAAGTCCACAGACACGTTCACGGCCGTGTCGAAGGCGACGAGCTTGACCGGGATGTGTCCTTGGTCGTGATATTGGGCAACGACGAGGTCGAAGCCGCCCGAATAGGCACGGTGGAACACGGTGTCGGCGGAGATCGGGCCGTACGCGTCGATACCTTCCGCCCGCGCGGCTTTGACGGCCGGTGCGATCTGGTCGTCATCCTCTGTGCCGAAGAGACCGTTCTCACCGCAATGAGGATTGATGCCGGCGACCGCGATCTTGGGTGCCGCATATCCAATGCGCTTCAGATGCGCATCGCCGGCCCGGATGGTGGCCAGCACCCGCTCGGTTGTCGAACGCCGGATCGCTTCCTGAAGCGAGACATGCGTCGAGACGTGGATGACCTTGAGGCGCTCCGAGGCGAGCAGCATGTAGGCTGCCTTGGAGCCCGTCAGGCTACGCAGCATTCCGGTGTGGCCGTCATAGTGATGGCCAGCAAGGTTCAGCGCTTCCTTGTTGATCGGTGCGGTGACGATGCAGCCGATGATGCCGGCTTCGGCGTCCCGCACCGCCCTTTCGATGAAACGAAACGCGGCGTCACCGGCAACAGGGCTCAACTGGCCCCAGGCAAGTGGCGCGCCTTCGACCGGCAGGTCCACGACGTGAGGCGCGAGATCGATGTCGAGGCCCAAGGCCGCTCGGGCCGCTTCGAGCGTTGCAAGGTTGCCGTAGATGCGGATCGTCTCGCGCCCTTGCTGCGTCATTTCGGCGAGTGCACGAACCGAAATCTCTGGGCCGACGCCGCACGGGTCGCCCATAGTTATGCCGATGATATTGCTCATGAAAGTCTCCGTGCGTCGGCGTGGTCCCAGCCAGGGGCCAGGCGGACATATTTGATGGCGCGCCGGTGATAGGTGTAGGCGAGGTGCATGGTTCCGTCCGGGCCCTCAAGCAGCCAGGGATAGGACATTTCCTTATTGCGGCCGTCGGTCGAGTCGTTGGAAAGGCAGGTTCCCGGACCATCTTCGATCACCAGGCGGACGGGAAAGGTCCTGCCACCGTCCTCCGAAAGGCAGAGAGCGACGGGCGCACGCGGCACGCCCCAGATCGGCAAGCAGCCACCTTCCGGGCTCGCATCGGGGCGCCCGTCCTCCTCTCCCAGTTCGTCGTAAAGAGAGGCGCGCCGCTCGGTGAATTCTGCGGCACTGACGGGATTGCAGATCGTCGCGATCCGGCCATCGCCAAGTCGTATGGCGGCGATGGAGGAGTTGTTGTTCGGTACGTCGCTCGCGTCGGGTATCGACCACGAGCGTCCGCCATCAAGGCTCTCCGTCCTGTAGATCCAGTCGGCCTGCCGGCGGCGGAAGAGCGCGGCGAGGCGTCCTTCTCCGAGGGAAACGGGTGACATGTGCACGCAGCCGATCGACCGGTCGAGATCCTCCAGTTGCCACGTTTCCCCCTGATCGAACGAAATGCCAACGGCAGCGGTGTCATGGCTGCCGTTCCATTTCTGACCAGGGCGTTGAACGCACCGGAAGATTGGCAACAGCCAGGCTCCGTCATCGCGCACCACCAGAGGCGCGCGAACGAAACAGCCACGGGGGAGGTCGAGATAGCGACCTTCGGCAGCGATAAGTGCCAAGGGGTCGGACGGGTCCCGGCGGAGCTCGGCCATCCGGATCCGGCACTCATCCTGATTGCCGGAGGGCTGGGAGGTATGAAAGAGCCAAAGCCTGCCGTCGGGAGCGGCGAAGAGGACCGGGTTCTGTTCCGAATGCGCCGGGTCGAAGCTCAGGCGTTGCGGCGGCCCCCATGCCGTAGCGTCCTTAGGCAGCACAGAGGCAAATATCGAAATATCGGACTTGCCTTCAAGCGTGCCTCCGAACCAGGCGCAGGCGAGCGCACCATCTGAAAGTAGATGCAGGAATGCGGCGTGATTCTGGATCATGGGCGAGGGCAGCAAGGCTTCCTGACGCGCGGGCGACGTGGATCGAAGCGCGCCATTCATGCTGCGGGCTATTTCCTCTGGGGTCATTGGCTCCTCCTGCTTGCTCTTGAAAATCGTTGAAAATGCAAAGTTGTCAAGTTCTATTATGTAATAGATTTGCGTATAAGAAGACACTATGCCTGTTAAATGATTGAAAATACATCATTAAAAATGACGCACGATTCACAAATATTTTTACATAGTGAAATCGTTTGACAAATTTGTTCGAAAGGGGGATTGTCGTGTCAAGCCGGCAAGAGGATGCCGGGGAGGAGTTTGTTATGCCGGAAGCCGGCAGCCCCAAGGGGGCTAAGATGGCCGTGATCTTTGCTGTAGGCGCTGCGATCCTTGCGGCAACCGATGCGGTGATCGTGCGTGCACTGAATGGCGCCGTGCACCCCTTCGTCATCGGCTTCTTTCGCGCCTTCTTCGGCGCCGTCATCTTGTTGCCCTGGGTCGTTCTGCGCCCGTCCGTCCTGCGTTCGAGCTACTTGTTGCACCAGCATGCGGTGCGTGCCGGCTTTAAGCTTCTCGCCATGGTCGCATTTTTTGCTGCTTTCAGCTGGGGGGCGCTGGCCGACGTAACGGCGATAGCCTTTACATCTCCGATATTTGTTCTGCTGGGTGCGGCCCTGACGCTGGGCGAGCGACCGGGACCAGTGATGATCGGCGCCGTGGTGCTTGGTTTTGTCGGTGCGATGCTGATCGTTGGGCCGTCTGGGGCCGGATTCAGCCTGGCCATCTTGCTCGCCCTTGTCGGCGCGGTGCTCCAGTCCGCGATTCAGCTGATCCTCAAGTCGATGTCGAAGGGCGATTCAACCTCGACGCTTGTCGTCTGGAACCTTCTTTTGACCGTGCCGATCGCGCTTCTCTTCGCCCTTCCGTTCTGGGCCACGCCGGGGGCGAAGGAATTGTCGCTCCTGGCGCTCCAGGGTCTCGTGGGCACGGCATGCATGGGCATGATGACGCATGCCTTTTCGCTCGCCCCGGCCACGATAATTGCGCCCGTCGATTTCCTGCGGTTGCCGCTCGTGGCACTCGGCGGCTTTGCGCTCTTTGGCGAACACATTGCCCTCACCACACTCTGCGGCGGTGGGCTCATCGGCTTTGCAGCGCTGGTCGCTGCGAGGTGCGGAAAAGCAACATCTGGCTGAACGAATTTCAATAGGGAGGAAATGCCGTGAAGAAACTATTTGTCTTGAGTGCGCTCATGCTGAGCTCCGCTCTTTCGCCCGCCTTTGCCGGGTCGGGTCCGATCAAGATCGTGCTGGCGGAAGAAGCCGACCTGCTCGAACCCTGCATGGCGACCCGCTCGAACATCGGTCGCGTAATCATGCAGAACGTCAGCGAAACACTGACCGAACTCGATGTTCGCGGCGACAAGGGCGTCATGCCGCGGCTTGCCGAGAAATGGGAACAGAATGAAGACGGCAGCTGGCGCTTTCACCTGCGTCAGGGCGTCAAGTTCTCCGACGGCACGACCTTCGACGCCAAGGATGTCAAGCACAGCTTTGACCGTATCATGAGCGACAAGAACACCTGCGAGTCGCGTCGCTATTTCGGCGGCATTACTGTGACCCCCACTGTGGTCGACGATTACACGATCGACTTCAGCGCCGATCCGGTCCAGCCGATCCTGCCGCTCTTGATGTCTCTTGTCACGATTGTGCCCGAGGAAACACCGCTCGAGTTCATCCGCGAGCCGGTCGGTACCGGTCCCTACAAGCTCACCAACTGGACGCCGGGGCAGCAGATCGTGCTGACGAGCCGCGACGACTATTGGGGCACGAAGCCCGAGGTCACGGAAGCCACATATCTGTTCCGCGCCGACCCGTCGGTGCGCGCCGCCATGGTGCAGACCGGCGAGGCCGATCTCTCGCCGTCGATCTCGCAGCTCGACGCCACCAATCCGGCCACGGACTTCTCCTACCTCGACAGTGAAACCGTCTACCTGCGCATCGATCACAACATCGAGCCATTGAACGACGTTCGCGTTCGCCGCGCGCTCAACATCGCCATCGACCGCCAAGCCTTCCTCGGTACCCTGGTTCCCGAAAGCGCACTGCTCGCGACCGCGATCGTGCCGCCGCCGACACTTGGCTGGAACCCCGACGTGAAGGTCTTCCCCTATGACCCGGAAGGCGCGAAGAAGCTGCTCGAGGAAGCCAAGGCCGATGGCGTGAAGGTCGATACGCCCATCACCATCATCGCCCGTTCGGCAAACTTCCCGAACGTGACCGAGATCATGGAAGCCATTCAGGCACAGCTTCAGGAAGCGGGCTTCAAGGTCGAGCTGAAATTCGTCGAGGTTGCCGAGCACGAACAGTACTATTCGAAGCCCTTCAAGGAAGGCCGCGGTCCGCAGATCGTCGCTGCCATGCACGACAATTCCAAGGGCGATCCGTCATTCTCGATGTTCTTCAAGTATGCGACCGACGGTACGCAGTCCGGCTTTTCCGATCCGAAGGTTGACGACCTGATCAAGCGCGCGTCGGCTGCCGTGGGCGAGGAACGTGCCAAGCTCTGGTCCGAACTGATCGCCTATGTGCATGACGATGTCGTCGCCGACGTCCTGCTCTTCCATATGGTCGGTTTCTCGCGCGTTTCCGAGCGGCTTGATTTCAAGCCGACGATGGCGACCAACGGGACGCTGCAGCTCTCGGAGATCAAGATCAAGTAAACTGTCCTGGCGAACGACGTTCGCCAGACACAACAGCAATCAAGGCGGTGGGATGATCCTGCCGCCGGATCTCTTCGAGGACGCCATGCTGAAATTCGTTCGAAAACGCGCCGTGGCCAGTCTGATCTCGCTCGTCGGACTGCTCGTCATGGTCTTCTTCCTGTCGCGGTTGACGGGTGATCCGGCCGCCTTGTTCCTGCCGGTCGAAGCCTCCGCGGAGATGAAGGCGCAATTCCGCGAACTGCATGGCCTGAACGACCCCATGCTGGTGCAGTTCGCGCGTTATGTTGGCGATGTCGTGACCGGCGACTTTGGCGAATCCCTGCGCAAGGCCCGCCCTGCTCTGGATGTCGTGCTCGAGGCGTTCACTTGGACGCTCTGGCTTGCCGTCATCACCATGACGCTTGTCGCAGGTGCTGCGATTGTCGTCGGCTCGCTTGCCGCCTTCCGCGCCGGCGGCTTCTTCGATCGGCTATCCTCGCTGATCTCGCTGGTCGGCGCTTCCGTTCCCGATTTCTGGATCGCCATCGTCGCGATCGTCGTGTTTTCGGTAAACCTCGCCTGGCTACCGACGTCGGGCACGGGCTCTCTGCTTCATTGGATCCTGCCGATCTCGGTTCTGTTCATCCGACCCTTCGGCATCATCGTGCAGGTGGTGCGCGGCTCTATGATTGGGGCACTCTCCTCGGCCTATGTGAAGACGGCGCGCGCCAAGGGCGTCAAATCAGGGCCGATCATCTTCGTGCATGCGCTACGCAATGCCATGCTGCCGGTCATCACCGTCATTGGCGACCAGGCGGCGAGTCTTCTGAACGGCGCGGTGATCGTCGAAACCATCTTCGGATTTCCGGGGGTCGGCAAGTTGATGATCGATTCCATTTTGCAGCGGGATTTTAATGTCGTGCTTGCCGCCATCCTCGTCACGGCTCTGGCGATCTTCCTTATGAACCTGCTGATCGACCTCGCCTATGCGCTGCTCGATCCGCGAATTCGACACTGAGGAGGCGACCATGACCCTGCAGACCGCCGATACCGTCATCGCCGAAGAGCCGCGCTTCGCGACGCGCATGTTCCGCATGCTGCTTGCCGACAAGTTCGCGCTTTGCGCTGCGATCTTCCTGATTTTCGTGCTGATCGTCGCGATCGTGGGGCCGAGCTGGCTCGGCGATCTCGCGACCAAACAGAACCTTAGAGGGCGCAACGCCGTGCCATTCGATTGGGAGCGCGGATGGGTCTGGTGGATGGGGGCCGACGCGCTCGGTCGGCCGCTGCTTGCCCGCATCATCGTGGCCACCCAGAACACGCTGATGGTGGCCGCAGGTGCCGTCGCGCTTTCGGCGACCATCGGCACCTTCCTCGGCCTTGTCGCCGGCTTTTCCTCGCCGCGTGTCAATCAGGTCATCATGCGGCTCGCGGACGTCATCATGTCCTTCCCGTCGCTGCTGATCGCCGTCATCGTGCTCTACATTCTCGGCTCGTCGATCCTCAACCTGATGCTGGTGCTGGCGATCACACGCATCCCGGTCTACTTGAGGACGACGCGCGCCGAAGTGCTGGAAATCCGCGAGCGCATGTTCGTGCAGGCCGCGCGCGTGATGGGCGCGTCCAGCAAGCGTATCCTCTTCCGCCACATCCTGCCGGTCGTGCTGCCGACACTGACGACACTTGCCACGCTGGATTTCGCCTATGTGATGCTGGCGGAAAGTGCGCTCTCATTCCTCGGTATCGGCATCCAGCCGCCGGAAATCACCTGGGGCCTGATGATCTCTCAGGGCCGCCAATACCTCACCAACGCATGGTGGCTTTCCTTCTGGCCCGGGCTTGCGATCATCCTCACCACCATGTCGCTGAACCTCCTGTCGAACTGGCTGCGCATCGCGCTCGATCCGGTGCAGCGCTGGCGCCTCGAACTGAAAGGTCGTAAGAATGGCTGACCATCTCCTGGAAGTCCGCGACCTTTCGGTCGAATTCCACACCGCAGTCGGCGTCGTGAAGGCGGTCCGCAACATCTCCTACCACCTCGACCGCGGCGAGACCCTGGCGATCCTCGGTGAAAGCGGGTCCGGCAAGTCGGTCTCTTCCTCGGCGATCATGAACCTGATCGACATGCCGCCGGGGCGCATCAGCTCCGGAGAGATATTGCTCGACGGCGTCGACCTGCTGACGATGCCGACGCAGGAAAGGCGCAAGGTCAACGGGCGCCGCATCGCCATGATCTTCCAGGACCCGTTGAGCCACCTCAACCCGGTCTATACCGTCGGCTGGCAGATCCGGGAGGCGCTCACCACTCACGGGACCCATGCCGCCAAGGCTGCGTCGGAGGCATTGCGACTTTTGACGCGGGTCGGCATCCCCGACCCCGAGCGCTCCCTGGACAAATATCCGCACGAATTCTCCGGCGGTCAGCGTCAGCGCGTCATGATCGCCATGGCGCTGGCGCTCCGTCCGGACCTTCTGATCGCCGATGAGCCGACGACGGCACTCGACGTCACCGTGCAGGCCGAGGTGCTCGCCCTGCTCGAGGAATTGCAGCAGGAGACCGGAATGGCGGTCCTCATCATCACCCATGATCTCGGTGTCGTCGCCGAGATCGCCGACCACGTCGTCGTGATGGAGAAAGGCGTTCTGGTCGAGGCCGGCACGGTGAGCGAGGTCTACAAGAACCCGCAGCATCCCTATACCAAAAAGCTCATTGCCGCCGCCCCCGGCAAGGGCGAGATGCATGCACCCGCCGTTCGCGCCGAGCCTGTTCTCTCGGTCCGTGACGTGCGCAAGTGTTATGGCTCCTTCGAGGCCCTGAAAGGCTTGTCCTTCGATCTCATGCCCGGCGAGACCATGGCCGTAGTCGGCGAGAGCGGCTCGGGCAAGTCGACGCTGGCGCGTATCCTGCTGCGCCTCGACGAACCCGACAGCGGCAGCGCGCTGTGGAAGGGCCGCGACCTCTTCACCATGTCGCCAGCCGAGCTCTACAAGCTGCGCCGCGACCTGCAGATGGTGTTCCAGGATCCGACGCAATCGCTCAATCCGCGCATGACGGTCTATCAGCTGATTTCCGAGGCCTGGGTCATCCATCCGGATATCCTGCCCAAGGCGAAATGGCGCGAGCGCGTGGCTGAGCTTCTGGTGCAGGTCGGCCTCGGTCCGGAGCACATGGGCCGCTACCCGCATCAATTCTCCGGTGGCCAGCGCCAGCGCATCGCAATCGCCCGCGCACTTGCGCTCGAGCCGCAGCTCATCATTTGCGACGAGGCTGTTTCGGCGCTTGACGTCTCGGTGCAGGCGCAGGTGATCGCACTGCTCGACAGGCTGCGCAAGGAAATGGGCATCGCCTTCATCTTCATTGCCCATGATTTGCCGGTGGTACGCGACTTTGCCGACCACGTCATGGTCATGCAGAAAGGCAACATCGTCGAGCTCGGCACGGTGCGCGAGGTGTTCGAGACGCCGCAGCAAGACTATACGCGCGCGCTGCTCGCCGCCGGCCTCGACCCCGATCCCGATGTCCAGGCCGCCCATCGCGCCGCCCGTCTTCAGCGCGCGTCTTGAGGCGCGCACATTCAAAGGAACACCCGCATGACCAAGCAAGCTTTCGTTGCCCTCGTGACCTGCTTCAACGAGGACGAGACCATCAACTATCAGGCGACACGCGCCCAGGTCCGCCGCCAAGTCGCGGCCGGCAACAACATCATGTGCGCCGGAACCAATGGTGACTTTACCGCGCTGACATCAGAGGAAAAAGTGCGCCTGACGGAGGAGGTGGCCGACGAGGTCGGCGGCCGCGTCAAGGTGATTGTCAATGCCGGCATGCCGGCAACCTTCGAGACGGTGAAGCTCGCCCGCGAATTCGACCGTATCGGCGTCGATGGGATCGCAGTCATCACCCCCTTCTTCATTGCCTGCACACAGGATGGCCTTGTCCGCCATTTCTCGACCGTCGCCGACGCCGTCAAGACGCCCGTCTACCTCTATGACATTCCGGCCCGCACACAGAACCACATCGAGCCCGACACCGCGCGCACGCTCGCCGGCCACGGCAACATTGCCGGTATCAAGGATTCCGGCGGTGCAAAGGAGACGCTGGAGGCCTATCTGCAGGTTGCCAAGGAGGTCGACGGTTTCGAGGTCTATTCCGGCCCCGACCACCTCGTGCTCTGGGCGCTGCAGAACGGCGCGGCCGGCTGCATTTCGGGCCTCGGCAACGCCATGCCGCATGTACTTGCAGGCATCCTGAAGGCGTTCAATGCGGGGGAGATCGGCGAAGCCGAAAAGCAGCAGGCGATCTTTACCGCTTTTCGCACCGACCTCTACGCGCTGGGCTTCGCCCCTGCCATGGTCAAGCGAGCGCTCTACTTGCAGGACGCTTCCGTCGGCGCGAGTCGCCAACCGGCCCTGCTGCCGAATAAGAAACAGGACGATCAGATCGCTGAAATCCTTGGACGCTACAGCCTTCTGTAGAATCTCCACCACGGCGCCCGGAACCCGGCAAGGTAAGAAAGTGCTGCGGCCCCGGAAGCATTCATCGCGAACCTGGGCGTTAAGACCGTGTTCGCCGGGTCCGAAGCCTATTATCGCCCATCGACCGATACCGTGTTCATGCCGCCGTTCACCTCGTTCCGCGGGCAGCCGACTGGATGCATGCGCAGCAGCCCCAGAGCAAGGAGATGGCAGCATGATCAGTATCGCTTCGCCTTGTCGGACGCTTCTTTGCGGACGCCCACGGATGACCACGACAGTGCCGAGACGGGATCACCTCGACCGGGTCGCGCCATCGAAAGCGGACACTGCGGCTGCCGCAAAACTCCCTGTTCTGCGACGTCGCAAAGTTAGGCGCAAAAGCGAAACAAAACTCGGGAGTTTCGCGACATTGTCTAGCCTTGAGCCAAGGCCTCAACGCTCTTTTGTCGCCGCTTCGATTTCGTCAGAACATCAAAGATCACCGCTCCCATGACCAGGCCGCCACCAGCCCAGGTGGCCCAGGCGGGAAACTCCCCGAAGGCCAGCCACACCCAAAGCGGCGCGAGCGGGTTTTCCATGCTGCCTATCAGGGCCGAACGCGTGGCCGAGATCAGCCGCGTTCCGATCGTCATCAACAGCAGGCCGAGACCGAACTGGACGGTTCCGAATAGCACAAGGTCTAACATGACCGGGGCTGCCAGCTGCATGGGCTGAGCGAATGGCAGAGCCACAAACGCGCAGAGAAAGGCCGACAAGGAGGCGGCCGGGAGCATGGAAGCATGCCGGTTCTTGCGGATGATGACTATCATTGCGGCATAAGATAGTGCCATCGTTGTCGCGAAGGCGTAGCCTGCCAGATAGTCGCTCGAAGCTTGCGGATTGACGATGATCATCACCCCAACCAGGGCTGTGAAACTTGCCGCCCATGTCGCCCATTCTTCCCGCTCGCCCGCGAAGACAAGGGCGAGCGTGGCGGTCATGAACGGAATTGCGGCGTGGATTGTCATCACGTCTGCCACCGGGGCCAGGCGAAGGGCATTGATAAAGCAGATGGTCGCCACAGTGGATAGAATCATGACCCAGAAGCCAGCCATCCCCATGGCCCGGATCGCCACCCACAGGTCTTTCCGGTAACGCCAGACCACATAAGCGCCGATGAACAGCCCGCCGAAGATCCCGCGCCAGAACAGGACCGTCCAGACATCGAGCGTGATGAGCCGGGTGAAATACCCGGAAAGGCTATAGGCGATCGCAGAGCCTATAATCAGCAGTGTGCCGAGCCATTTGTTTTGATCATCTTCCATTGCAGCCCCCTTGCATCCGGAGCTTTGTACTCCGATGCTACTGACACCGTTTTGTCAGTGGTGTTTGGAGGCTGGGCGTGCGCCGTGCCGATCGTCTTTTCGATATCATTCAGGCGCTACGCGGAAAGACGCAGCCCACGACAGCCGCTGCGCTGGCGCAAAAACTGGAAGTGACTACCCGCACCATCTATCGCGACATTGCGACCTTGCAGGCTCGGAGGATTCCGATCGAGGGTGAGCCTGGGCTTGGCTATCTGCTACGAAAGGGGTTTGATCTCCCACCCCTGATGTTCACGATGGAGGAAATCGAAGCCATCACGGTCGGAGCAAACCTCGTTCATCGCATTCGCGATCCGAAATTGCAGGAAGCGGCCGAAAGCGTTCTGAACAAGCTTCAGCATGCCGTCCCGAAGGACCTGCGCTCTTATCTTGTATCTCCCCGGTTCTATGTATCGGAAGGGGATACGGTGCGACCTGAAGGGATCGAACTGCTCGACGTGCGCAATGCCATCCGGACATGTCGCAAAATCGCCATCACCTACATCGACGAGCAACAGCGCCGATCACGGCGCACGATCTGGCCTATCGCCACGGTTTACTATGTCGATGTCACATTGATCGCCGCCTGGTGCGAGCTTCGCGGGGACTATCGCCATTTCCGGGCAGACCGTATCGTGCAATCAGAAGTGCTCGAAGAGCGGTATGCCGCCGATAGCAGCCCTATGATGGTCGAGTGGATGGCCATGCGTTCGCAGAATTCCGAAGTTTAGCGACAAACTCGTCGGCGCTGATCTGGAGGCAATGGCGTGCGCGCCGAAGAAGCCGATAGTGACGACCCCGATGGCGGCGATGATCGCTAAGAGCGAGCTTGCGGCGGTGGCGCAGACGCCGGCTAGAAGCAGGGCGACCGGGATCCAGAAGGTGCGCCGGACGCCTGGGGCGCAGTCCTCCATCCCGCAGGATGCTTCCGTTCTGGTTTAAAAAAGCGGAACGTTCGAGAGGCGGCCCGCGCCGCTGCTTTACGGCTTCAACAGCGCGCGCACACCACCGAGGTCTAGATATTGTCGATCCGGTACTCGGGCAGGGCACCCAACTTCGGCTTGGGACCAAATAGTTAGATGCGAACCTTTGGGCTTGATGAGCTTACCCATTCGCCGGTACTCGTCAGAGAGAAAGAGCGCCTGATGCGGTCGGCGAAAGGTCTGTCAGTCATTGCTGCCTTGCGCCAGAAATTGTACGAGCGCCGCAACAAGGGCTTCTGCGCTGTAGTAGTCCAAAGGGACTTCGATGTTCGTGCCCGTGAATGAGGTCAGTTCAAGTGTCCCAAGAAGTGGCTCCCGTGAGACGATACTGATTTCGAAACCCTGAAACTCCGCGGTTATTGTGGTCCGATCGTCTTCCATCTCTATCCCCTCCAGGTAAGTATGCTGGCAATAGAGCGCTGAAAGGTTGGCACATCTCACCGCACTCCCTCGTATATAAGCGATACGTAATATAACTCACCTTCAAGACCGACGAAAGCCGTCCCCCGGCCAGAAGAGCCGCGTCTCATTCAAGGCGGAGATTGCGGGTGCGATTGTGGGGTTGTTCCGGACCTCGGCTATGCAGTGTGGCAGTTCGATAAGATTGAACGCGTCGTAGCACTCGACGTCCGTTCTGACGATCTCAAGACGCTGGTTCTGGACGAAAACCTGCCAAGGCAGCCGATCGCCGCTCGCCTATGCGCAGACGATGGCGTTGGCCCCGCAACGGCGGAGGGACTAACGGGCGCGCCGTTGTATCGTTGGAAACTCACAGCCTGGCATCGGTGATTTCCCAACCTTCCAGATTGGCAACTGCGCGATTTTCCCCGGACCGGACAGACTTTTCAACGAAGCGAGGCTAAATGGCTATTGTCGCGCTGGTCTCGCCGTTTAGCAGTCGCCTCAGGTGGAAGCTAGCAAGCCGATCATCGGAGTTTCGACCAACGAGGGCTGCAAATGACGCGACCGCATGGGGATTACCCGCCTCCAACTCTTCGAAAGCTTGCAAATACGCCTGTGTGTCTGGACTGGCGTATCGCGCCGGCTCAAGCGGCTCGAAAGCGTGGATCGGCTCGACCCTGCCTCGAAGCAACAAGTTGCCAACCGGGCGACCACAGAACGCCTGCACCCGTGCAGCCAGGCTGCTGCTGACGCAAATACGTGTGCCGATCGTTTTGTTGGCCGCCTCCAATCGCGCGGCGACATTGATGGTGTCGCCATAAGCACTGTAGTCGAAAAACCGCCCTCCGCCGAAGTTGCCGACGACAGCGGTGCCCGCGTGTGCACCGATCCGAGTATAACCAAGCGCTATTCCCTTTCTGCGCCATTGCTCGCGGAAGGACGACGCGAACACATCGAGTTCGAGACAACAGGCGACGGCGCGGCCGGCGTGGTCCGGCTGATCGGCCGGCGCTCCGAAAAGCACGTGCAACGCATCGCCGATGATCTTGGCTACCGTGCCGTCATGGGCGAACACGATGTCGGTCATACCGACGATGTAGTCGTTGAGCAGTTGTCCTAGCACGTCCGGTTCGATTGTTTCCACCAGCGTTGTGAACCCGGTTAGGTCGGTAAAGAGCGAAGCGACCTCTCGACGTGCGCCGCCGAGGTCAAGTGTCTCAGAGCAGTTTGCGAGTCGCTCGGCGAGGTTGGGCGAGAAGTAGCGGGAAAGCGACGCATGCGCCCGTTCGGCCGCGCTCTGCCGACGCTGTGCTTCGCGCAGCGTTTCCACATGGTGGATGGTCTTGCCAATCGTCGCCTCCAGATCGGCAAAATCGATCGGTTTCGTTACAAAGTCGTAGGCGCCGCGGTTCATCGCGGTGCGGATATTGGCCATGTCGCTGTAGGCGGAAACGATTATCGTGGATAGATCCTCGTCCCTCTGCTGAAGCTTCGCCAGCAGCGACAGGCCATCCATACGCGGCATGTTGATGTCGCTCAGCACAATATCCACGTCGTGGTTGGCAGCAAGTACGGCCAAGGCTTCAACTCCGTCGTGGGCGAACAGGAAACGCAGTGACCCGTCACGGATCTGCTTCCGGAATTTCTGGAGAAGAAGCATCTCCAGGTCCGGCTCGTCGTCCACAACGAGTATGCTTGTATTCATGTGGCGCGCCCAACTCGACTGTTGATTTCTTCTCGCAACGCGATGAAGTCGATCGGCTTGGTCAGCAACGCTTCTGCGCCACATTCCATGGCTCTTCGTCTCGTGTCCGGATCGCCATAGGCAGTGATCACTATCACCGGCACGTCGGGCCTTATACTCCTCGCCTTTGGCACCAGTTCAAGCCCGCTCATCCCCGGCATGTTGACGTCGGACAGGATGAGAATGAGCGTAACGTCGCCTGAATCGGCGATCCGCTTGAGTGCAGCTGATGCTGATCGCGCGAACTCCATGCCGAAGCGGCCAGCGCGCAGGTCATGGCGGAACTGTTGTTTGAAAAGCAACTCGACGTCGGGCTCGTCATCGACCACCAGAATGAGGAGGCTCATGATCTGCCCTCCGGCGCTGACATCGCTGGGGTGTTCCGCGGCAGTCGGATGCGAAACTCGGTGTAACGACCAGGTTCTGTATCCACCTCGATGGAACCTGCATGCTGCTTGACGATGATGTCATGGCTGAGCGACAGGCCGAGGCCAGTCCCCTCGCCAGCAGGCTTGGTTGTGAAGAAAGGATTGAACATCTTCTCCCTCACCTCTGGCGGGATTCCGACGCCGTTATCGCGGATAGTGATCTCAACGCTGTCTCCTAGGTTCCTGGTCACCGCCGCGAGCGTTGGCTCATAACTGTCGCCGGGCTCTGATGCCGTGCGTTTACTCGTCGCATAGAAGCCGTTCGAGATAAGGTTGAGAAGCGCGCGTGTGATCTCCTGAGGGTACAGGTCGACCTCTCCAGCCAGCGGGTCGAACGATTTCTCCAGGGTGATCGTGAACCCTTGCTTCTCGGCTCGAGCGCCATGATAGGCGAGATTCAGGCTCTCCTCGACGATGACGTTGATATTGGTCGGCCTGCGCTCGCCCGCCCCCTGACGCGAATGCATAAGCATATTCTTGACGATTGAATCTGCGCGTTTGCCATGCTGAATGATCTTTTCAAGATTACCCTTTATCGTCTCAGCGAGCGTGTCGATTTCGCAGCGCAGTGTACTGTCGGCTACCGCGCCGTCGAGCGCCTCCTGTAGCTCTTCGAGCAACTCGACTGACAGCGCCGAGAAATTATTCACGAAGTTCAACGGGTTCTTGATCTCGTGCGCAATTCCGGCAGTCAGTTGTCCGAGCGAGGCAAGCTTTTCCGTCTGGATCAATCGGTCCTGCGTAGTCTTGAGTTCTTCGAGGGAGTGCGACAGTTCCTCGGTTCTTGCCCGCACTTCCTGAAAAAGACGCACATTCTCGATGGCAATCACGGCCTGGTCGGCAAAGGTAGATGCCAACTCGATTTGCTTGTCCGTGAATGGCCGCACGGTGGAACGGGTCAATGCGAGCACGCCGATCGGGCTTCCCTCGCGCAGGAGCGGCACGCCAAGTACGGTACGAAACCCGCCAAGTCTTTGCGCTTCCGGCATGGCGTACTCGGTATCGTCGAGCACGTCGGCCACCTGAACCGGCCGGATCTCAAGCAGGGTTCGCCCGACTATGCTCCCGCGCCCCGGCTCCAGCGGGAGCGCTCGGAAATATTGGTCGAATTCCTGCGAGAAGCCGTAGCTGGAGACTGGATAATGCGCGTCACCGATCGGCCGGGTCATCGTCGCCATGTCCGCCTCGCAAAGACGGGCAGCGGACGCCACCAGAGTATCCAAAACCGATTGCAGGTCGAACGCGGAGCGGCTGATGACCTTCAGTACGTCAGCCGTCGCGGTTTGCTGTTCTAGCGCTTCGGCCAGCTCGGCCGTCCGCGCCTTCACCTCGTCGAAAAGCCGCACGTTCTCAATCGCAATGACGGCTTGGTCGGCAAAGGTCTGGAGAAGGTCGATCTGCTTTTCGGCAAATGGCTTGACTTCAGTTCGGCGTATGACGAGTCCACCAATAGCTTCCTGCTGTCGCAGTAAGGGCGCGGCTAAAATCGTGCGATGCCCCATCCGCACCGCCATGCTCTGGCCGTCCGGGTATTCGTCGGCGTCAGCCGTCAGGTCAGGCACATGAACCGGTTTTCTGTCAACGACGGCCCGTCCGGTCACCCAGCCCCGTGACACTGGCCAGCCGACGAAATCGATCGGTATTGGCCCGTGATGCGCCCTCAAGTAGAGAGTGTCTCCATCCTTTAGGAAAATGGCCGCATCATAGGCCTCGCAAAGCCGCACGGCCGATTCGACAAGCGTATCCAGCACCGTCTGGAGATCGAAGGCCGACCGACTGATGACCTTGAGAACATCGGCTGTCGCAGTTTGCTGCTGCAGTGCCTCCTTGAGGTCGAGATTCCGTTCCTCCAAATTGGAAAACAGTCGGACATTCTCGATTGCTATCCCGGCCTGGTCGGCGAAAGTCTTGAGGACTTCGACCTGGCGATCGGGGAACAATCCCGGGTCGCCCCGTGCCACGACGATGGTTCCGATCGGAACGTCGCCGCGCATGATGGGCACGGCCACCAGGCTTCGGTATTTCGAGGATTGAGCAATGAGGGTGGGGTGGGCCTGATATTCCAAATCGACGAGCCGGTCCGCTATCTGTTCCACCGAGCGGCTGAGGATCGAGCGACCGGCCGCACTGCCTCGACCGGGTGGGGCTGGAAGCACCGCGCCTTCGGGTTGCAGCTGATGATGTGCCACGAAATGCAACAGCTCGCCATCATAGCGAAACACGTGGCAGAACTGCGCGCCACAAAGCCTGGCTGCGCGCTGCGCGATCGTGTCGAACACGGGCTGCGCGTCGGTCGGTGAGGTCGAGATGACGCGAAGTATTTCACTGGTCGCCGTCTGCTGTTGGAGCGCCTCGCCAATCTCTCGGTTGTGCGCTTGCGCCTCCTCGAAAAGACGAACGTTCTCGATGGCGATCACCGCCTGATCAGCGAACGTTCGCAGCAGCTCAACCTGTCGCTCTGGAAAGACGCCGATCGCGCGCCGAGTGACGGCGATCGATCCAATCGGACGTCCCTTTCTTAATAGCGGTACGCCCATGGCGCTACGGTACGACACGATCTTCGCCAGCTGCAGCATCTGATAATCTGGGTCGGAAAAGACGTCGGGGATCTGCTCGATGACACCGCTGATAAAAGCTCTGCCCGTGACGTTGCCTTTACTTGGTCGCTGCGGAAACCGGGCCCGTACCGCTTCAATGCCTTCGCGCGATATGCCGTGATAGGCAACTGGGTGTAGGAACTCTCCGTCGAACTGAAATACGAAACAAAATTCCGCCTCGCATAGCCTTGCCACGCTTTTCGCTATCGCATCGAAGACGGGCTGCGCTGAACTGGTCGAGATCGGGATGACTCGCAGTATTTCGCTCGTCGCCGTCTGTTGCTGAACGGCCTCGTCAAGCTCCCGCTTCAGTAGTTCGACCTGGTGTCTGAGACTGACGCTTGAGTCATCCGCCTCGCGCCCCTCCACTGCAGTGTCCCCCATGCAATCAGCTTGCGTCGAGTGCTACCGTCCCCACCACGGGGTACGCCACGGCCGGTATGGCTGCGAAGATGTATAGAATACTCTATCTGATCGGTGGTGACGAGGTTACTGCATTGCCGTCGGGCAGCGTGCCGCCCTCTACGATAAGGTCGAAACTCATCTTTCGCCTTTCTGGTAGGGGATCATCAAAGCTTTGGGATAGGTGGCGCGGCGCGCGACCAGGATCAGCGCCAGGATTGACAGCGCATAGGGCATCATCAGGAAAACCTGATAAGGCACGATGCCGCCCGATATCTGCTGCAAGCGAACCTGATAGGCATCGAAGGCGGCGAACAGTATGGCGCCGATCAGCGCCTTTCCAGGCCGCCAGGAACCGAAGACGACCAACGCGATGCAAATCCAGCCGCGCCCATTTATCATCTGGAAGAAGAACGAATTGAAGGCCGAGGTGGTGAGAAAGGCGCCGCCGACCGCCATCAGCGCGCTGCCTACGGCAACGGCGCCCATGCGGATGCCGGTGACCGAAATGCCCTGGGCCTCGACCGCCGACGGATTTTCGCCGGCAGCGCGAACGGCGAGGCCGACGGGCGTGCGATAGAGGATCCAGGCGACGGCTACGACCGATACGAATGCGAGATAGGTCAGCGGCGTCTGGGTAAACAGCGCCTCTCCAATGACGGGAATGCTGGACAGGCCCGGGATCGGCAACGGCTGGAACGGCTCGATCTTGGGCGGCGACGTCACCTCGGGCAGTGCAAGACGATAGGTGAAATAGGTAAGACTCGTGGCAAGCAGCGTAACGCCGATGCCGACGACGTGTTGCGACAGGCCGAGCGGTACGGTGAGCGTGGCGTGCAGCAAGCCGAACATGGCGCCCACAAGGGCGGCGACCAGCACGCCGGCCCAAAGATCGCCGCCAGAATAGACGGTGAACCAGCCGGCGAAAGCGCCCGCTGTCATGATCCCTTCGATGCCGAGGTTGAGAACGCCCGCGCGCTCGCAGATCAACTCGCCCATGGTCGCGAAGATCAGCGGGGATGCTATGCGGATGGCGGCAACCCAGAAGGAGGCGGTGAAGAGGATTTCGAGCACGTCCATGTCACCTCCACCTAATCCGGAATCGCGTCAGAAGGATCGCGACAACCATCGTCAGCAACGAGGTGGCGACCATGACGTCGGCAATGTAACTCGGCACCTTGGCCGCACGGCTCATGGCGTCGGCGCCGACGAAGATGCCGGCGACGAAGATGGCCGATGCGATAACGCCGAGCGGATTGAGCATGGCGAGCATCGCGACGACGATACCGGTGTAGCCGTAGCCCGGCGACAGGTCGAGCGTCAGGTTTCCCTTGAGCCCCGATACTTCGGAAAAGCCGGCAAGTGCGGCCAAACCGCCCGAAAGCAACGCCGTCTTCATCAGTGTGCGGTTGACCAGAATGCCGACAAACCGTGCGCCCTCGGGATTGTGGCCGACGGCGCGCATTTCGTAGCCGAGAACCGTCTTTTTCATGACGACCCAGATGAGAACGGCCGAAACCACGGCTATGACGAAGCCGTAGTGCAGGCGCTTGCCCTGGATGAGGCGCGGCAGTTGCGCTTCGGCGATGACCTTCTGCGATTGCGGCCAGCCGAGCCCCATCGGGTCCTTGAGTACACCTTCAAGCAGCATCGACACGAACAGCAGGACGATAAAGTTGAGCAACAGCGTGGTGACCACCTCATCGACGCCGAAGCGGGTCTTCAGCACGGCCGGGCCGAGTAGAAGCAGCGCGCCTGCGGCCATGACGGCGACCATGATCACCGGGATCAGAACGACCGAAGGTAGCGGCAGTGCGCCGGTTCCTAGCACCACGGTGACGACGCCACCGATGTAGAGTTGGGCTTCCGCGCCGATGTTCCACAGCTTGGCCCGAAAGGCGACGGCGATCGCCAGGCCCGTGAAGATCAGCGGCGTCGCGCGGGTCAGGGTTTCCAGTAGCGCGAACTGTGAGCCGGCCGCTCCCTTGGCCACGAGATAGAAGACGGACAGTGGCGAAGCGCCAGCGGCGAGAACGAGCATCGATGTCAGCGCCAGCGTTGTTGCGATGGCTGCCAGCGGCAACAGCAAGGTGACCGCCAAGGACGGTGCGGGCTTCGGCTCAAGCCGCATGGTCGCTGTGCTCCCCGTGGCCCGCCATCAACTCCCCCAGTTCCCGGATGCTGCGCTCGCCGCGCGAAGACGGCGTCGAAAGGCGTCCCTTGGACATGACGATGATGCGGTCGGACAATGCCAGGACCTCCTCGAGGTCCTCCGAAATCAGCAAGATCGCCGCGCCCCTGTCTCGTGCTTCAAGCAGCATGCGGTGGACATAGCCGACGGCGCCGACATCAAGGCCGCGGGTCGGCTGGCTAGCCAGGATGACTGTCGGGTCGGGATCGAGGGCCCGACCTAGGATGAGTTTCTGCATGTTGCCGCCCGAAAGCAGGCGTATCCGTGCCTCGGGTGAGGGGCATTTGACCTCGTAGTCGGCGATGAGTTTCTCGGCGAACTGGCGGGACGCCTTCCAGTCCAGGAAGCCCATGCGGCTGAACCGCGGGCTCCGGTAGCGCTCGGCGATGGCATTCTCCATCACGCTCATGTCGCCGATGCTGCCGATAGCGTGGCGGTCTTCCGGGATCCGGGCCACGCCGTGGGCGAGTGCTGCGCGCGGCGACCAGTCGGCGACTTCCCGCCCGGCGATGGAGATGTTCCCGCAGGTTGGACGCTGGATGCCGGCGATGAGGGCCGCAAGGACAGCCTGGCCATTGCCGGCAACGCCGGCAAGGCCGGTGATCTCACCCGCCGTGAGCGTGAGCGACACTTGATCGAGGCCGGCCCCGTTATACGGCGTCGTGGAGACACTTTCGAGCGCCAGCAGCGGTACACCCAGCTTCACCGGGTTGACCTCCGCCGGCGGGACCTCCTGGCCAACCATGAGGGCGGCCAGCTCTTTGCGATCGGTTGAACCCGTTTCACGCTCGCCGACGAGCTGGCCGGAGCGCAGAACCAGCACACGATCGCTGACAGCCATCACTTCGTGTAATTTGTGAGAGATGAAGATGATCGACAGGCCATGGGCGACGAGCAGCTTCAGCGTCCGGAACAGCGCATCGGTCTCGGCGGGGGTCAGAACGGCCGTCGGCTCGTCCAGGATCAGGATACGGGCTTCGCGATAAAGAGCCTTCAGGATCTCGACGCGCTGGCGTTCACCGACCGAGAGCATGGAGACGGTGGCAGCGGGATCGACGGCGAGGCCGAAATCGGCCGATAGTTGCTCGATGCGCCGCCGCGCTGCGGCCCTGTCGAGCCGCATGCGCCAGAGGCTCTGCGTGCCAAGCGTGATGTTTTCCTGCACCGTCATGTTGTCAGCAAGGGTGAAATGCTGGTGCACCATGCCGATGCCGGCATCAAGGGCCGCGCGGGGATCGCCCGGCGGTAGCAGCTTGCCAAAGGCCTCGACGGTTCCTTCGTCGGCGACGTAGTGGCCGAAAAGAATGTTCATCAGCGTCGTCTTGCCGGCACCGTTCTCTCCGAGAAGTGCTATGACTTCACCCCGCTTCAGCTCGAAGGAAATGGCATCGTTGGCCCTGAGCGGACCGAAGCGCTTGCTGATGCCGGAAAGACGAAGGGCAGGATTGCTTGACACGGCGGTGACCGGAAGTGGCGTTGCGGGAAAGGTTCCTTTCCCGTCCGGGAAGAGAGAGGGCGCTGCCGGCGAAGAGCGATCCCTCGTCCGGCGCTCCAGCGCCTCTCCCCGGACGGAAGAAGAGGCTAGCTCGACTTCGGCTCGGTGTCGTTGATCTCGACTGTGAACGACCCGTCCTTGATCATCTTTTCTTTCTCAGCAACCTTGGCCTTGATGTCGTTCGGAACCTTGCTGTCGAAGGTGCCGAGAGGTGCTAGCGAACAGCCGCCGTTCTTCATGAAGGAATAGACGCCGTAGTCGTCGGCCTTGAAAGTGCCGGCCTTCACTTCGGCGATCGCCTTGTCGAGCGTCGGCTCGAAATGCCACAGCGCGGAGGCGACAACGGTGTCCGGATAGTCCGCCTGTGTATCGATGACATTACCGATCGCCAGGATCTTCTTTTCCTTGGCGGCATCGGACACGCCGAAACGCTCGGCATACAGCAGATCCGCACCGCCATCGATCTGGGCGAACGCCGTCTCCTTGGCCTTGGGCGGATCGAACCACGAGCCGATGAAGGAGACCTGGAACTTGGTGTCCGGGGCAACTTCCTTCACGCCGGCCATGAAGGCGTTCATCAGCCGGTTGACCTCCGGGATCGGGTAGCCTCCCACCATGCCAATGTTCTTGGACTTGGTCATCGCGCCGGCGATGAGGCCGGACAGATAGGATGCGTCCTGGATATAGTTGTCGAACACCGAGAAGTTCGGCACGGCGGCATCGGGCTTGAAGCTCGAGCCCATTAGGAAGGCGACGTCCGGATAGTCTTTGGCGACGGCGCGGGCTGCATCCTCGACGCCGAAGACCTCGCCCAGGATCAGCCTGTGGCCCGCCTCGCAATATTCGCGCATGACGCGCTCGTAATCGTTGTTGGCGGTGTTTTCCGAATAGACATATTCGATGTCGCCGCGCTCCTTGGCGGCATTGGCCGCCTTGTGGATACGACTGACCCACTGCTGCTCGACCGGGACGGTATAGATGGCCGCCACCTTTGTCGGGTCGGCAGCGAGCAGGCGGCTTGGCAGACCCGCCGCAGCCACCGCGGCGGAGGCGCCGGCAATTTTGATCAGATTTCTTCTGGAAATGGCGAAATTGAAGGAATTGCTATGCATGAACTTCCCCTCTGATTGATTGCGCGTTTTGGAACGCGTCTTTTTACCACTTGGTCAATGTAGGTGAACTTGAGGGTTGCAGCAATTGGAGGCGGCATGCCATCCAACCAGAAATGACGCGTCCTCGCTTCTCTTCGATTGCGCACGAGCGCGATCTCCTGGCGGTCGAAAAGACGGGCTCCAACGAGATCGACATCGAAGCCTTCGCTCCGAGAAGATCACTGCCATTTCCCGTCAGAGCCTCTCCTGTAGCGAGCGCTATTTCTCCGAGATGTTCGAGATCCTCGGTCGAACTCAAGCCGGGCGCAGCGTCGATCTCGAGATCGGGCTCGGGGTCGCCTGGAATAAGAGGATCCGACCGCGTCGCGGGACGACTTCATCGACATTGCCCGAGGCGAAGGCAACGGCCTGACCAAGTAGTCGAAGCATCTTTATGCGACGCCGAGCGTTGCCTCTGCTGCTGGGTTCGCGCTTCGCGGCTCCCCTGTTGGCAGGTTTCGAAGGAGAGGCCCGCTACCTCATGCGCTGATCGTCGGAACAAGGCGTAGCGGGGGCTTAACTCATATGGGACATTCCATCCGGCCCGCGGCCAAGCCTATTGCGGAGTTCGGACAGAAAGAGTTGTAGGGATGGCGCCTGATCCTGGTGGTGGTAGACGATGTATACTGCGGAGATTGGCGGATCAGGGCGAATTGGCAGGAACACAAGCGGTCCTGAGGTCAGTTTGGCGATGCCAGCGGGAACGATGCCGACTCCAAAACCTGCCGCGACGAGGCTTGGAATCGATTGGGCATCGGTCACCTGCTGAGAAATTCGCGGGCGAAATCCAGCAGAAATGATGTGCGACATCACATATGCGGCGAAATCTGAACTATCCGGCCTTAGGACAACGTGGTGGTCCTCACGCAGGTCGTCGATCGAGATCTCAGAACGCTCCGCAAATCGATGATCTGTGCGCAAGAGCGCCACCAACTCCTCTTGCCAGGCATACTCATAGGCAAGTTCGTGGTCGCGGGGGACCGATCTGTTGAAACTGACATCTGTGCGCCTGCTAAGCACTTCCGTGATCTGTGCCGCGGGGGATTGTTCATGAATTCGAAGAGTGATCTTCGGATGCGTGGCGGCGAACCCGGCCAATAGTTCTGACAGTCCGCCGCGAAGGATTGATCCGGTCGTACCGATTTCGACAGTGCCGTCTTGTCCGCGCTCAATCTCGCGGATCTCTTCGATGCTTCGCTCATATTGGTCGAGCATGTTCTTGGCACGTCGCCAAAACGCTTGCCCTGCACGTGTCAGCGAGACCTTTCGGCTGCTTCGGTCAAGTAACTCTGCACCCAATTCTCGTTCGAGCGTTTGAATTTGGGTGCTGAGCGGAGGCTGAGACATGTTCAGTCGACGAGCTGCTCGGGTAAAGTTCAACTCTTCCGCAAGGACGACAAAACATTGAAGCTGACGGACTCTCATAGGCTCGCCGTATAGATCGATGGCAATACGATATTAGACAATGATGCTGAACTAGCCAAGTATGGAAGAGAGGGAGCCCGCGATCAGATAGATGCAGTGGAAAAATGGAGGCTGTGTTTCCGTTGGATCGTACCGTCGCGGTCGGACCTTCCGAAAAAAAGGGGAACGTCAACATGCCAACATGGTCGAAATCGTTATTTGCGCAAGTTTGCGCGGCGCTGGTACTTGGGGTCGTCGTTGGGCTTCTTGCGCCAGAGTTAGCCTCGAAGCTGAAGCCTCTGGGGGACGCGTTCATCAAGCTTATCAAGATGCTCGTCCCTGTTATCGTCTTCTGTGTCGTCGTGCACGGAATCGCAGGGGCGGGGGACCTGAAGAAGGTGGGCCGCGTTGGTATCCGGGCCCTCGTCTACTTCGAGATAGTTACGACCGTCGCCCTCGCTCTCGGCATTGCCATCGCCTACATTTTTGGTCCAGGGCACGGTATGAACATCGACATCAGCACTCTCGATGCCTCGGCGTTGTCCAGCTACGTGGAAAAGGCGCACGAAGTTAGCAGCGGCGGAACGGTCGAGTTCCTGATGAAGCTGATCCCAACCACAATGATCAGTGGCTTCGCCCAGGGCGACGTCCTACAGGTGTTGCTGGTTGCCATCCTCTTCGGTTGCGCCCTGTCGCGCGTAGGAGAGCGTGGCAAGCCGCTCCTTCAATTACTTGAGTTGGCCGGCGACGTGACCTTCAAGATCATGTCCTTCATCGTCCGCCTTGCACCCATTGGCGTGTTTGGTGCGATCGCCTTCACCGTCGGTAAATACGGTGTGGGTTCGCTGGCGCAGCTCGGTTATCTCGTGGCTTTGTTCTACGTCACCATCGCGCTCTTCGTGTTCGTCGTTCTGGGATCTATCATGCACGTAGCTGGCTTCAGCATCGTCAAGCTGCTGCGCTATCTGCGGACCGAAGTCGGTATCGTCGCTGGCACCGCTTCGAGCGATGCCGTTCTGCCGCAGACCATGCGCAAGCTTGAACATCTCGGCATCAAGGACTCGACCGTGGGCTTGGTGATCCCTACTGGATACTCGTTCAACCTGGACGCGTTTTCGATCTATCTGACACTTGCGGCAGTCTTTATCGCGCAGGCGACAAACACGCCGCTCGCTTTCACCGACCTTCTGGCAATTCTCGGGGTGGCGCTGATCACGTCCAAGGGCGCGCACGGGGTGCCGGGGTCGGCGATCGTGATCCTCGCGGCAACGCTGGCGGCGATCCCCACAATTCCGGCGATAGGTCTGGTCCTTGTGCTTTCGGTTGATTGGTTCATGGGCATCGCCCGTGCGCTCGGCAACTACCTCGGCAATTGTGTGGCGACTGTGGCCGTAGCGTCTTGGGTCGGCGATATCGACAAGGAACGGGCGCGCCGCATACTGGATGGCGAAGCATTGGCGCCGGTCAGTCCCAACGCCCATGTAGCACCCAGCAAAGGCTACGTGGCGGGATAGCCGTTGGGGTTCAATGCAGTGGTGCCTGCTTTCACGAGGAAGGCAATGCATTCCGGCCTTTGAGATCTGTCGAAGGAACCCTCCAGGCCGGACGCGTAAACACAGCCCGGGAAAGGTTACGGGCGAACGCCGGGCGTACCTCGCGTTCACGCGTTTCCGCTCGTGCCGTCCGGCCCTGTCGTTGCCTTTGGGGAAACACTGTCGATGGCATCGGAAGTTGCTACGATCACTGGAAGACAGCTACGCGAGCTTGGTGTTCCGTCTCCGAAATCGATTGGTCGGGGCGCGGCTTTGAAGGCACCAAGCTCGGATACCTGATCGGCCGGGGTGCCGTTCATCTACCCCGATCTGATCTTACACATCTATGAATTGGCCAGCCGCGTACGTCGACAAGTGATGAGCGCCGAGGCGTTGGGATGCGGGCAAGCCGAGCGTGATCGGCCTACCTGACCGGGCAGTGGCTATCACCGCCGTAGAGACACACATTAGGCTCTACAGGAGATCACCCATGACTGAACCTAGTTTCCTCGCTCAATTATCTTCCACGATCGTCGAGGCCGCCGCTGCGGTGGCGCCGAGCATTGTTGAAATTGCCTCAACCCGTTCGCTCGCCACCGGATTCGTCTGGCGCGAAGGGCTCATCATCACCGCAGATGAAGCTCTTTCCGACGAAGGTCAGATCCTCATCGAATTCTCGGATGGCACGCAACACCCCGCCAGCCTGGTGGGGCGCGATCCGTCGACTGACATCGCGCTGCTTCGCGTCGAGGGAGCTGACGCGCCGTCGGCTGTGCTCGACCAAGAGGTGCCTCGACCTGGCGCACTCGTCGTGGTCGCTGCGGCGGCCGAGAGCGCGCCACTTGTTTCATTCGGCAGCGCGATCGCGGTTGGTCCTGCGTGGCGATCGATGCGCGGCGGGAAAATCGATGCACGCATCGAGCTCGACGTGAGATTGCGACGTCGCGCGGAGGGGGGCTTGGCGATCAGTGCGGAGGGCAATGTCTTTGGAATGGCCGTGCGCGGGCCCCGGGGCCGAACCCTCGTCATCCCCTCTGCGACCGTTGAAGGCGCGGCCGCTCTTCTCCTGGCGCATGGCGAAGTCCCGCGTGGCTATCTCGGCCTCGGGCTCCAACAGGTCGCCGTTACCGGTGGCGGCCAGGGGGCGATGGTCATGAGTGTTGACCCCGATGGACCCGGCGCTATTGGTGGGGTCCTGCAAGGCGACATCATCGTCCACTGGAACGGTGAGGCCGTTCCTTCGGTCAATGCGCTCGTGCGGACCCTTGATCATCAATCGATTGGCAGATCGGTCTCCTTGGGGATCAGGCGTGCGGGCGCTGATGTCGAGGCGGCGGTCACTATCGCGACCCGACCCCGCCGATGAGTGACACGGGCCCTGTTACGATCGCGGTGCGCATCGACGATCCGGCGCTTGCGGAGCGGTTGAGCGAGTTGCTGACGTCAGTCGATTGGGTGCGTCTGGCGCCGGAAGGCGAGATGTCCGAGCTGGTCCTCTCCACGGCGCGGGCCGCCACTGAGGAGGCGGGCCTGACTTCCCGCGAACGCGAAGTCGTGGCGCTTCTCGCAGAAGGCCTTTCGAATAAAGAGATTGCTCGCAAACTCGGCATCTCTGTCGATACAGCGAAATTTCATGTCGGCCACGTCATCGACAAGCTTGATGCCACCGGCCGCACCGATGCGGTCGCCCACGCCGCGCGGCGCGGCGTGATTCATCTGTGAAGGCGCTTTTATTATACTCGATACACTTCCAATTGACGGTCATCCGCTGACCATCCCATAGACGCCTATTCGCGCGCTGTTGTGCGTGTCGCGGAAGCCGTAGGCCCATCCGTCGTGCGTGTCGGAAATCGACGCGGAGCGGGCCGAAATGACTGAGTGTGAGCATCGTGCTCACGCGGGTCCTCATTGCGAAGGCCAGAAGACAACCAATGCTTTGTCATTGGCTCTGCGATCTTGAACGACAGCAATGTAAGCATTCGCGGAGGGCTCAGCATCAAAGCATCAACGTTATCGCTGAGGTTCGCAGTTCTGACGTCGGTCAGATCGTAGTCCGCGATACCCCACCATTCGACCAGTTCATCTTAACGTGTGTGATTTTGAGGTGCTCCCCGAATAACCTGCTCGTAGTATTGCGAATCAACACTGAAAATTTAGAGATTCCATTGCTTCGCCGCAGTCTTGTTGCCATCGTCGCGGTCGCTCTTACCGCTTGCGCGGCATCCACCATTGATCCGCAGAGGAAGGCCTCCATAGGCTCCGTCTATGTGGAGCCTGTGCAGTTATCAAAAGCCTCTGTCTTTGGGCCAAATTTAAGTGAGGCAAATGCAAGTTCTGGGAAAGTGCCCGCCACGGTGGCAGAGGCTACCTCTCGTCTTCAAGAGGTCGTGGATACGCGCACAAACCTCCGTGAGCTCATCGAGAGTCAGGCGAAGCAAGACCTCATTACCAAGGGATATCGCGTAACAGACGCTGCATCAAGCGCCTCCGCCAAGCTGAAGATCAACGTAACCACGCATTGAGCGTTCCAGTTGGCGATGGGCGAGGGATTGCAATGACCGTCAGCGCTGAGCTGGTTCGTTCATCGGACGGCAAACGGTTAATGTTCGCCGGCGAGAGCCAAATCAAGGATTCTGAAACGAAGGGAGTTCGCATGGCACCCTACGCCGAGTGGTTCACCAATGATAATTTCCTCGTCGAGCAGTACCGCTTGGTAGCTCGGTTACTCACGGCTCAGGCCTTTGCGGGCCTATAGGGACGCAAAAACTCGTTGGAGGCGACGTCCAGCACCGGATCTAACCCGCGCGAAAACTGTGAAAGCATGTCAATCGTGGCATGCGACGTAAGTCGATGCAAACAGATGGAGGGCGTCCCAAGCAGTCGAACGGCGTCCAAGAAACGCGGCGAGGGGCGCCGTGGAAGGATCCTCCGACGGGCAGAAGGCGCGGCGGCGTTCTCCATCTTGATCAATAGGCGACAAGGTTTGATCGAGTACATCGGTCGACGCATATCGGTCACTTCCCTGTTTTGCCATAGGTGCCGACGAGCTCGGTTCTGGCAATGACGTGATCGCGCATTTGCGCTTCGATCTGGTCCTTGCTAGCCGCCCCCGATAGGTTGAGCCGGTCATCGAGTGCATAGAGCTTGAAGAAGTAGCGGTGCACACCGATCGGAGGACAAGGGCCGCCATACGCATTGCTGTTCCACCCATTCCTCGCTGTCTGGGCGCCTGATGGCAGTTGCGAAATCCCTTCCACAAGCCCCTGCAGATTGGGGGGCAGATTGAAAACAATCCAGTGTATCCAGGTCATTTTCGGATGGGCCGGATCCGGTGCGTCCGGGTCGTCGACGATCAATACAAGGCTTCTGGCTCCGGTCGGAATGTCTGTCCATTCGAGAGGCGGGGAAATACCTTGCCCTTCGCAGGTGTAAAGCCTGGGAATGGTTCCGCCATTGTTAAAGGCGGGCGATGCGATAGTGAACGCCATATGGAGCCTCGGCGAGTTCAAGAAACCGTTTCGTTGCCGCACGCACGATATACCCGTGCCCACGCAATCTGTGGGCGCCTCCAGACCAACGATAGCATCGGCCTATTGGCGCACGATGTCCAGGATGCCGACCCGCAACCAGTTTCAGCATAATTCTATAGCGATCCACATCTACACGCTGCCTGCGAGTGTCAGCAAAATTAGCGCGAACGTCCGTCGCGCGAGAGAAGGGATCGAGCAAGGTCGAGGCCCTGGTGGGCGACGCGCGGCTTGCCGCCGTACCGGCCTGTCTTCGGGGCAATGGACGACCAGAAGTCGACGAGCGTCGAAAGGTAACGATCCCAATGCTCGCCGATGCGGGCGTTGAAGATAGGCCCGAGCAGAGGGTCGCGGCGTATACGGACGTAGCAATCGTGAACAATTGCTCTGATCAGGTCTTCGGAAATGCTGGTTGGAAGCGGCGTCGCCCCCATGATGTTTCCATCAATGTCTTCTGATCCGGCAGTCCTTAGGTCACGGAATGACGCTGGAAATTGGTGGCCATGCGGCATGGTGTCGTGCCGGGCGATGTCGAGGCGAACGTCGAAAGCTTGCGTCAGCGCAATGAGGTCCTGCCGCTGCGCGCCTAACAAGGATCAGACAGGTCCATCTGCAGGACGATCGAGCACAGCTGAGGGCTCAGCGTGATGATCGAGATGAAAGCGAGGAGGTCAACATTATGCGATTGCACGGTCGAGATCGCCGAAATGTTAGCCAGCATGCCGGCCGCTTTCATCGATGACGGTTCTTTGTTCGATCTCCTACCGTTCGCCTCGAGGCATCGTGTGACCGTCTGAAGCGGCCTCGTCCGCTCGCGAAAGAAGACGCATTATCGGAAAGAGCAGTAATATCGCGGGGAGGGCAGGCCATAAGCCGACCCATCCGACTTCGAAGGCTTTGCTCTCGCGCCGGTCGGTTGAGGGCATGACACCAACCCTCCCCAGATCCACCTGAAAAATCACTACGCGCACGAGTTGTGCCGACCAAAGATTGCGATCAACGAAGCTGTGTTTGTTTGAGCTAGATCAACGAATGTCCCGCGCCAACGTTCCAATGCTCCGGCAACGATTTGCGGGAAAACGCCCTGGAATGAAACTCTTCCGTCTTGTCCTTCTGCTCTGCCTCAGCCTGTGCGGCGGCGTATCCGCCAGCGCGGCATCGGTGCTGCAGGAGTTTTTGCCGGCCACCACAGCCTCGGAGCTTGTGCCGGGTGCGGACGGTTTCGGCGCCGTGCGTGATGATGTGGCGGCGGCCCCGGTGCTGAAGGGCGGTCAGACGGTGGCGTGGGTCTTTGTTACCTCGGATTTCGTGGGAACGACCGGCTATTCCGGCAAGCCGATCCATACCCTGGTGGCGGTGGACAAGGATGCGAAGATCGTTGGCGTCCGGCTGGTGAAACATTCGGAACCCATCGTCCTCATCGGTATTCCGGATGCCAAGGTAAAGGCGCTTGTTGCCGGCTACGCCGGCCTCGATCTCGTCGCAGAGGCGAAATCCGGCGGCACGACCCATGAGGTCGATATCATCTCGGGCGCAACCGTCACGGTCATGGTGATCGACGATTCGATTGTCCGCTCGGGGCTCAAGGTCGCGCGTGCGCTCGGCCTTGGCGGACTGGCCCCGGAAACGGACGATGCCGGGCCGCGTTTTATGATCGATCCCGCAGCCGCTTCACCGGCCGACTGGGCCGAGGCAGAGGGTGACGGCACGCTGCGCCGGCTGGCGCTTGATGTGGCGCAGGTCAATGCTGCTTTCGCCGGGCATCCTGATGAGCGCGCCCGCGCCCGCGCTATCGCGCAAGCGCCGGAAACCACCTTCATCGAGATGCAGGCGGCGCTGGTCTCGGTCCCTTCCATCGGCAAGGCCGTTCTCGGGTCGGCCGAGGAGGCCAACCTCCAGGGCTGGCTGGGCGAAGGCGAGCACGCGGTCGCCTTGATGGGGCGCGGGCTCTATTCCTTCAAGGGCTCAGGCTATGTGCGCGGCGGCATCTTCGATCGCATCGTGCTGATCCAGGACGACGTTTCCGTTCGCTTTCGTGATCGTGACCATCGTCGCCTGGGGGCAATCGCGCTTGCCGGTGCGCCGGAATTCAACGAGATGGACCTGTTCCGCATTCCAGCAGGCCTCGGCTTCGATCCGACAAAGCCCTTCCGCATTCAGCTCCTGGCGCAGCGTGAGGTCGGACCGATCGAAAAGGTCTTCCATACCTTCGATCTGGGATATCAGCTTCCGCAGAAGTACCTGCGCGCTGTCGCCCCGCCGGCAAAGGAAGTTGCCGCTGTTGCTGGTCGCGACGAGGGGGGCGCACAGGCCGACCTGTGGAAACGCATCTGGAACGACTCGAAGCTGAAGATTGTCGTGCTGGGCGCCATGCTCGTTGTGCTGACGGCGGTGTTCTTCTTCCAGACCTATGCGGTCAGGAACGCCAGGGCGTTCTACATCTTTCGCATAATCTTCCTAACGGTGACGCTGGTCTTCCTTGGCTGGTATGCCAACGCGCAGCTTTCTGTCGTCAATCTGATGGCGCTCTTCGGGAGTTTCGTCAACGGCTTCAGCTGGCAGGCTTTCCTGCTCGACCCGCTTACCTTCATCCTGTGGTTCGCCGTTGCCGCAGCGCTCCTGTTCTGGGGACGGGGAGCTTATTGCGGCTGGCTCTGCCCTTTCGGCGCCCTGCAGGAACTGACCAACCAGATCGCGCGTAAGCTGCGTATCCCGCAATGGACGTTGCCCTGGGGCCTGCACGAGCGACTCTGGCCGATCAAATACATGATCTTCCTTGGTCTTTTCGGGGTCTCGCTGATCAGCGTCGAGCAGGCCGAGCACCTGGCGGAAATAGAGCCGTTCAAGACAGCGATCATCCTGAAATTCATTCGCGCCTGGCCGTTCGTGGCGTACGCCGCAGCACTTATCGTCGCCGGGCTCTTCGTCGAGCGATTCTATTGCCGCTACCTCTGCCCACTGGGTGCAGCGCTGGCGATCCCCGCCCGAATGCGCATGTTCGACTGGCTCAAGCGCTACCATGAATGCGGGAACCCCTGCCAAACCTGCGCCCACCAATGTCCGGTGCAGGCGATCCACCGGACCGGCGAGATCAATCCGAACGAGTGCATCAACTGTCTGCACTGCCAGGTGCTCTATCAGTCCGAAACCGTCTGCCCCGTCGTGATCAAGAAGATGAAGTCGCGGGCGAAGCTTGCGGCAAGCCCGGGCGGCGCGCCGATCCATCAACCCGCAACCAAAGTTTAATCGAGCCAAGGTTCAAACAAAAAGGAACCAGATCATGGAATCAAAGGAACACAAGGGACTAAGCCGCCGAGCGCTTTTTAGCGCGACTGCAGGCAGCGCCATCCTGGCGGGCACTGTAGGGCCGGCCGCACTCAGCCTGGGCGCTGCAGGGTTGGCGACACCGGCCCGTGCCGCGACAGGCGCCGACGGCTCGGTCGCACCGGGCAAGCTGGACGACTATTACGGCTTCTGGTCCTCCGGTCAGACCGGCGAGATGCGCATTCTCGGCATTCCCTCGATGCGCGAACTGATGCGCGTGCCGGTATTCAACCGTTGCTCGGCCACAGGTTGGGGGCAGACCAATGAATCGATCCAGATCCATCAGCGCACGATGTCGGAGAAGACGAAGAAGCAGCTTGCCGCCAACGGCAAGAAGATTCACGACAACGGCGACCTGCACCACGTCCATATGTCCTTCACCGACGGCAAATATGACGGCCGCTACCTGTTCATGAACGACAAGGCCAATACGCGCGTGGCGCGCGTGCGCTGCGACGTGATGAAAACCGATGCCATCCTTGAGATTCCCAACGCCAAGGGTATCCACGGCATGCGTCCGCAGAAATGGCCGCGTTCGAACTATGTGTTCTGCAACGGCGAGGACGAAGCGCCGCTCGTCAATGATGGCTCAACGATGACGGACGTGGCGACCTACGTGAACATCTTCACCGCTGTCGATGCCGACAAGTGGGATGTGGCCTGGCAGGTGAAGGTATCGGGCAACCTCGACAATTGCGATGCCGACTACGAGGGCAAGTGGGCGTTCTCCACCAGCTACAATTCCGAAAAGGGCATGACTCTGGAGGAGATGACAAAGTCCGAGATGGACCATGTCGTAGTCTTCAATCTCGCCGAGATCGAGAAGGCAATCGCAGCCGGGCAGTACGAGGAGATCAACGGCGTCAAGGTGGTGGACGGGCGCAAAGAGGCCAAGTCGCTTTTCACGCGCTACATCCCGATCGCCAACAATCCGCACGGCTGCAACATGGCACCGGACAGGAAGCATCTTTGCGTTGCCGGCAAGCTCTCGCCCACCGTCACCGTGCTGGACGTGACGAAGTTCGATGCCCTGTTCTACGACAATGCCGAGCCGCGCAGCGCCGTTGTGGCGGAGCCTGAACTGGGCCTCGGCCCGTTGCACACGGCCTTCGACGGACGTGGCAACGCCTATACCTCGCTCTTCCTCGACAGCCAGGTGGTGAAGTGGAACATCGACGAGGCCATCCGCGCCTACGCCGGTGAAAAGATCAATCCGATCAAGGACAAGCTCGACGTTCAGTATCAGCCGGGCCACTTGAAGACGGTGATGGGCGAGACGCTGGATGCCGCCAACGACTGGCTCGTGTGCCTGTGCAAGTTCTCCAAGGACCGGTTCCTGAATGTCGGTCCGCTGAAGCCGGAAAACGATCAGTTGATCGACATTTCCGGTGACAAGATGGTGCTGGTGCATGACGGCCCGACCTTCGCCGAACCGCATGACGCAATCGCCGTCGCCCCCTCGATCCTGCCGAACATCCGCTCGGTCTGGGATCGGAAGGACCCGCTGTGGGCCGAGACGCGCAAGCAGGCCGAGGCCGATGAGGTCAACATCGACGAATGGACCGAGGCCGTGATCCGCGACGGCAACAAGGTTCGCGTCTACATGACCTCGGTCGCGCCCAGCTTCAGCCAGCCGAGTTTTACGGTGAAGGAGGGCGACGAGGTCACGGTGATCGTCACCAATCTCGATGAGATCGATGACCTTACCCATGGCTTCACCATGGGCAATCACGGCGTGGCGATGGAGGTCGGGCCGCAACAGACGAGCTCCGTCACCTTCGTCGCGGCCAACCCTGGCGTCTACTGGTACTATTGCCAATGGTTCTGCCATGCCCTGCATATGGAAATGCGCGGCCGCATGTTCGTGGAACCGAAGGGCGCCTGATCGATGCGGCTGTCCGTTCTCCTGATCGGCTTTCTTCTTGCCTCGCCGCTCTGCGCGGCGGAGCGCGCAGTCGTGCCGGGTGCGGGCAGTCTTGCCGAGGCCGTCGCCGGGGCTCAACCCGGCGATGTGCTGATATTGACCGACGGGGCCTATGGCGGCCCCGTCACCATCGACCAGCCACTGACAGTCACCGGTCCGCGCGGAGCGGTGGTGGATGGGCTCGGGCAGGGCAGCGTGGTGACGATTACCGCGCCGGATGTCACCTTGACCGGTTTCACCGTCACCGGTTCGGGCCGCATCAACCAGGATCTCGACGCCGGGGTCAAAATCGTTCAAGGCGCCGATCGCGCCCGCGTCGAAAAGCTACTCGTCACAGACAATATGCACGGCATTGACGTCCATGGCGGCCGTGGCGCTGTTGTCGCGGCGAACGAGATCGTCGGTACGCGCAGCCCCCGCATGAACGAGCGCGGCAACGGCATCTATGTCTGGAACAGCCCCGGCACGCTGCTCGAAGACAACATAATCCGATATGGTCGCGACGGCATCTTTTCGAACGCCAGCGCCGACAGCATCTATCGCCGCAACATCATGCGCGACCTGCGCTTTGCCGTACACTTCATGTACACCCGCAACACCGAGGTTTCCGACAACATCTCGATCGGGAACCATCTCGGCTTCGCGATCATGTTCTCCAACCGCGCGAAGATCCTGAACAATCTCAGTCTCGGCGACCGTGAGCACGGGCTGATGCTGAACTATGCCAACAATGCCGACGTGTCAGGCAATCTGGTGCGCGGGGGCACGAAGAAATGCCTCTTCGTCTACAATGCCCACAAGAACCTGGTCTGGGGAAACCGCTTCGAGAGCTGCGGCATCGGCATCCATTTTACCGCCGGCTCCGAGAAAAATGTGCTGACCGGCAACGCCTTCATCGCCAACCGCGAGCAGGTTAAGTATGTCGGCACTCACAACATGGAATGGAGCCATGAAGGCCGGGGCAACTTCTGGTCCGACCATCCGGCCTTCGACCTCAACGGCGACGGCATTGCCGACAGTTTCTACCGCCCCAACGATCTGATGGACCAGATCCTCTGGTCGCAGCCGGCGGCAAGCCTACTCACCGGCTCGCCCGCCGTGCAGATCGTTCGCTGGAGCCAGCGGGACTTTCCCGCCACGCTGCCTGGTGGCGTGCGCGACAGCGCGCCGTTGATGCGCCCCCTGACCATCCCTGTCCCCCTCGACGTCCTTGCCTACGAGGCCGAAGCCCGCGGGCGCTGGACTGAAGGAAATTACGATGACACCGACGCTGACAATCTCCAGGCTCACTAAGCGCTTCCAATCGGTGGAAGCGCTGAAGTCCGTTTCCCTGGCGTTGGAGCCGGGACGGCGCACGGCGCTGCTCGGCCACAACGGTGCGGGCAAATCGACGATGATGAAGATCGTGCTTGGTCTCATCCCCTTCGACAGCGGCGAGGTCTCGGTCTGCGGCATGGCTCCCGGTTCGCCCGCCGCGAGGACGCAGGTGGCGTATCTGCCGGAGAATGTCGCCTTTCACCCAGCTTTGACAGGAGAGGAGCAGCTTCGCCACTATCTTGCACTGCGCGGCGAAAGCCCGAGGCTGGCCATAGAGCTTCTTGCGCGGGTCGGTCTTGGCCATGCCGGTCGGCGGCGGATCGGCACCTATTCCAAGGGCATGCGCCAGCGGGTGGGGTTGGCCCAGACGCTGATCGGCCGCCCCCGTCTCCTGGTGCTGGACGAGCCGACTTCAGGCCTCGACCCGGTGTCGCGACGGGATTTCTATGACCTGCTCGACGGGTTGGCTGCAGACGGAACCGCCATCCTGCTCTCCTCCCACGTGTTGACCGAGGTGGAGGCCCGCACTGACCGCATCCTCATCCTTTCCGGTGGGGAACTGGTGGCCGAGGGTACGCTTGCCGATCTTCGGACCCGTGCGGCCCTTCCGGTCGCCTTTTCCGTCCGCGCCGCACCGGGCCATGCGCCGGCGCTGGCAGCAACTTTTCCCGAGGGCGTGCATGGGGAGGATGGTCTCTTGCGCCTTAGCTGTTCGCAGCCGGAAAAGCTGCCGCTCCTTGCCCGGATCGCGGTGCTTGGGAGCGCCGTTGCCGATCTCGATGTCATCCCGCCCAGCCTCGAGGACATCTACAGCCATTTCAGCCGAAGGGACGGGCAATGAACCGCATCCTTGTTACCGCCGTGGGCGAATTCCGCATCGCTTTCCGCAATCGTTGGGTCTCTATCGCCACAGGCATGATGGTGCTGTTCGCTCTAGTGCTGGCCGCAGCCGGCTCCGCCCCGACGGGCGATGTCGGCATCGACCGGCTCTCCGTGACGGTCGCCTCGCTCACCTCGCTTGCGGTCTATCTGGTGCCACTTTTGGCACTGCTGATGAGTTTCGACGCGGTGGCGGGCGAGGTGGAGCGCGGCACGCTGCCACTGCTTCTCACCTATCCCGTCTCGCGCCTGCAGATTCTGCTCGGCAAACTTCTGGCGCATCTCGCAATTCTCGGTCTTGCAGTGACGCTTGGCTATGGCGCGGCGGCGCTCACAGCCGTCTGGTTCGATCCTGCAGCGACCGAGGGGCTCGGCGCGTTATGGCGGCTGATCTGGTCCTCGGTGCTGCTGGGTGCGACTTTTCTTGGCACAGGCTATGCGCTTTCGGCATTGGCGCGACGGCCGTCTGGGGCGGCGGGGTTGGCTATCGCCCTCTGGCTGGTGGCGGTGGTGCTCTACGACCTCGCCCTGTTGGCGCTTATCGTGACGGATGGAGGCGGTCGCTTCACCACACAGGCATTGCCCGTCGCGCTGCTCGCCAACCCGGCCGACGCCTTTCGCGTCTTCAACCTCTCGGCCGCACAAGCCGTTTCTGCCGCCGGCGGACTAGGTGGCGCCGCGGGCACGATCCCGCTCTGGCAATCAGCGGCCTCCCTTCTCCTCTGGCCACTCGTTGCCATCGCACTTGCCGGCGCAGCCTTCCGAAAGGTGACCCCATGAGGAACCGATTTCGCGTCGTGCTGCTCGCTGCCGCTTTGGCGCTGCTTTCCGCCTGCAAGGAGGACGTACCCCAAAGCATAGTGCCGCAGGACATGACGCCCGAGACCCTCGGTCATTATTGCCAGATGAACCTTCTGGAGCACCCTGGCCCGAAGGCCCAGGTCTTTCTTGAAGGAAGCCCGGCGCCGCTCTTCTTCAGTCAGGTGCGCGACGCTATCGCCTATGCTCGCGGGCCAGAGCAGATTGCGCCGATCCTCGTCATCTACGTCAATGACATGGGGGCTGCAGGAGCAACATGGGACCAGCCCGGTGACGGCAACTGGATTGCCGCCGACAAGGCGTTCTACGTCGTCGGCTCTGCCCGGCGGGGTGGTATGGGTGCGCCCGAAGCCGTGCCGTTTTCAAGCCGCGATGGGGCTGCGGCCTTCGTCCTTGCCGAGGGCGGCCAAGTGCTCGCGCTCGCCGATATTACCGATGCCATGGTTCTGACCCCGGTGGAGACCGGTTCGGAACAGGGAGCGGACGACGACGATTATCTCGGCCGTCTGCACGCACTGCCCCATCCAGCCGGAGGTTGATCCCATGCTGCTGACCCGACGCCGCCTGATCGCAATATCTGCAATCTTGGCAACTGTGCCCGGTGCCACTCACGCCAAAACGGCAGCCCGTTTATGGACGGGCCAGGCTCTTGGCGCCCGCGCCTCTATCCGGATTGATCACCCTAATGCTGACGCCATCGTCACGCGCGTCATGGCCGAGATCGATCGCCTGGAAAATATCCTCAGTCTCTATCGTCCGGACAGCGCGCTTTCGCGGCTGAACCGCGATGGTCATCTTCAAGCCCCGCCGTTTGAGCTCTTGGAGTGTTTGTCACTGGCCGACGCAGTCCATCGAGCGAGCGGCGGGCGCTTCGATCCGACGGTGCAGCCGCTCTGGACGCTCTGGGCCGAATCGGCTGCAAACGGCACGCGACCCGGCTCGGCAGAAGTTGATCGAGTGCGCACCAACGTAGGCTGGGCTAAGATAAAGCTTGAAGCAGCATCGATCACCCTGCATCCGGGCATGGCGCTGACGTTGAACGGCATCGGCCAAGGATATGTCGCGGATCGGGTAGCAGTATTGCTTGATGCTGAGGGCCTGACGGACATTTTGATCGACACCGGCGAGTTCCGTGCGCTCGGTGGACAGCCGGGCGGCGGCGGATGGCCGGTCCGATTGGAATCGGGTGAGCGCCTGCCGCTGCGCCAGCGCGCGCTGGCTACCTCCGCCCCTCTGGGCACAACCTTCGATCAGGCTGCCAGAGACGGACATATTCTCGACCCCGTGACCGGAATGCCCGCGCCAGCAAACTGGCGCTCTGTGTCGGTCTCGGCACCATCCGCCGCCATAGCCGACGCACTGGCAACAGCCGCATGCCTGATGCCGGATGTAGAATCGATCCTTGCGATGAACGAGCGTTTTAAGGGTGCCCACCTGGAAGGGGCGTCAATGTAAATGGTTCGACTAACGACGTCATCCGTGGGCTTGAGAACGGCCAGAGGACGATCGAACAACTGCCCAGGACGATATCATCGACGTTGCCCGGTTGATGGTGCGGCCCGGCAGATGAGGTACTCGGTTTGAGTCTGACACAGGTGGATTGGGGCCTGCAGGACCAGATCAGAAATCGCACGAATGCTGGCGGAACAAAGTCCCTACAGTCCCCTGAGGCCTTTGTCAGATTGACCCTAAATCGGTCGCGCCGGATCATTTCGGTGCCTGCATGGCCAGGCTGCTTTTGTACATGTCGCTGATCGACCTCGGGGAACTTCTCGATCGCCGACTTAAACCTGATGCCTTAACTCACAGAGCAAGGGGAGTGGACGCGCGTATCGGGACGTCTCCTCCTAGGGCAGAAGGGATCCGTACTTCATGAGCCCCTTGCACGGCAAGATGTTCACGTTCTGGGCTAAAATGATCGCGTAATGTATCGTCGGGAATGCACCTCTTCGTTTCGGCCGCCGTGTCTGAGCGACCGCAGTCTCAGCGGTTTGCCAATCGCACTCCCTGACCGCCATCCGGTCCAGAGCCGCTTTCGAGGAAGGTAGCCCCTCCGGACTTCGTAGGCGTGTTTGATTGCTTCAGGGGCCGCAGTGGGTTGGTTGGGGTGATTGTCACCCTTCGATCGAGCAGTGCCGATGCCTACCAAGATCAGGTCTCCCTCGGATCGCGCCGCTCGACGGCATCTTCTTCGGCGCGATTATCGTTGAGACGGCTGTTGGACAGATCACGTCGACCGTTGCGCTCTGAGCCTGCTCGGCGTCTGTCCGTAGGTTTTTGCGAATATTCTCGAGAAGTGCCCGGCGCTCTCGAAGCCGACTTCGAGGGCGATCTCAATCAGCGACGCATCCGTCTGTGTGAGAAGATGTTTGGCACGTTCCAGCCGAAGCTTTCTGTAGACGAGCGCAGGCGACATCTTGGCCTTTTCCATGAACAGGCGCTCAAGCTGGCGCCGCGACAATCCGACGGAGGCCGCCAGTTCGGAAATCGAGATCGTGTTTTCGGTGTGCTGCTCCATGATGATGAGAGCCGCGTTTAAACGGGGATCATTGCTCTCGATCGCGAGCGTGCCGCCCCAGCCCTGCGGGCCATTGAATATGGCGCCCTTCTTCTTCTTTTTGATCGCGCCGATGATCTATGTTGCGGCCACGCGGCTGGCCGCCGAACACGCGTCGAAGGCCGACATCGCGGGCCTGCGCGAGATACAGGACAGCTTTCGCGACGCGGTCCACAGCAACGACGTCGACGCCCGCGTCTTCTACAATGACAAATTTCACCTTCGGGTCGGCGAGATTGCGAACAATGCCTTCATTCTTCCAAGCCTTCGCCGGCTTTTGATTGATCATGCGCGTATCGGCAAGATTTTTTACAGACCGAGCAACGCGCGCATGTTGGAGGAGTTGCACGAGGCGTCGCGCCAACACGACGAAATGATCGATGCAATAGCGAACCACGATCCTGATCGAGCGGAGGCGTTGGTTCGTGCACACCTCGATTTATCGCGCAAGAACATGGCGATGTATGCCGCCCCGGAGGGAATGGCGATTTCTCTCGGTGTGTGACGGGATCTTTGTCGGTGGGTTACGTATTCCACCAGACCAATCGGACGCAAAACGACTGATGTCATCGAAGACAGCGCGGGGCATCCGCAACGGTCGCTCCGTCGAGCGAAGCGGCCTGCCGCTGACGCCCGGGACGTGAACGCCGAGTTCCTCCAGCCGCCGGATCTGGTCGTGGGCACGGGCGATGTGGTCGCTCCCTTCCGAACCTGGCATCATTGCAATCACCGTCAACCCGACAGCGGGAGATGCATCGCCTGTTCTGAAGCTTGGCGTGCCCAGCGACCAGGATCCGCCCGAGATGCCGGCCGACAGCATTTCAACGAGGAGCGCGACATTCGCACCCTTGCGACCGCCGAAGGGTAGCAGCGCGCCTAAAAGCGCCTTTTCGGCGTCCTGGGTATCGGCGCCTTGCGCGTCGACCGCCCAACCTTTGGGAATAGATCTTCCCTCGGCGGCAGCGGCGACGATGTTGACAAAGGCAGTGGCGCTGGAAGATTGATCGATGATCAGCGGCGGGGTGCCATCGCCGAGCGGAAAGCCGAAGGCGATTGGGTTCGTGCTGTAAACGGCGGGTCCTCCTGCCTTTGCAACGACCATGGCATTCGCATTGGTAGCCGCAAGGCCGCTCAAGCCTTGCAACGCAAGCCGGCGCACGTAATAGCCGAGCTCGCCCGTCGTGTAGCTGTTCTTCTGGGTGAACAGCGCGACCCCGAAGGTGCGGGCGGCGGCAACGAAGTCTTGGAAGGCAAGATCGAAGCCGAGTTGCGCGATGCCACGGTCGGCATCGGATGACAGATAGGCGGGAAACGGGCGCGCAACGACTGGTGCGGGATCGCAGTTGATACGTCCCTCGCGAAAACTGTTCAGGTAATCGACCAGGTGCGGAAACCCGACAGCGGCGGAGCCGAAGCGGGCGGCCGACACTGTCGCGTCCACGAGCGAGCGGGCGCTCGCCGGATTGGCGCCGGCACCAAGGCAAGCTCTCAGCGCCAGATCCTCCGCTTCCGCTGCGCCGAGTTCCACGTCATCCGCCATGTCAGATCTCCAATCCCGCTTTCCGACCCTCATAAAACGCATAGGGCGCCTGCCGCGGGGCCGCGCAGTCGCCGATCTGGCGCGTAGCGATACCGCGTTCTTCGAGGCCCGGCATCAGCCAGTCGGCCGGGGCATTCGTGGTGGCCGTGACCAACGCATCCGCGTCGATGAAGCGACACTCTCCCGTGGTGTGGTCGATGATCGTCGCGCCGTTGCCATGCCATTCGGTGATGCTGGCTTCGACGATCCATGTCACGCCGAGTTTCCTGAGCGCCTGCCGCATCGGGACGTCGGCTGCGGTTCTCTGCAACTCCTTGCCGACGAAGGGGTCGGGCGTCAGGATCGCCACTTCGTGGCCGTCCTCGGCGAGCTTCCAGGCGGTGCCGCAGCCGCGCCATCCGCCGCCTTCGTCCAAGAGCAGCACACGTTCGCCCAGCCTTGCCTGGCGCGCCATGACCGCTTCGACCGTGAAGACGTTACCCTTTTCCAGACCAGGCATCGTCTCGACCGTCGGCAGCGCTTTCTGGAACCCCGTCTCCGGTGAATAGGAGCCGGTGGCGACGATGACGCGCTCGAACTCGGAAGGGTCGATGTCCTCGGCCTCGATATAGGAGTTGAGGCGAACTTCTACACCGAGTTTCTCAAGCTGGCGCTCATACCAAGCGATGAGATCGAGGATCTGGGCTCTTCTGGGCTGCATGCCCGCCAGCAGGAAATTACCGCCGAGACGGCTCGACGCTTCGGTGAGCACGACCTTGTGTCCTCGTTCGGCGGCCACCCGGGCGGCCTCCAGTCCGGCAGGGCCGCCGCCGATGACCAGCACGCGCTGGGGATCGCTGGTCCTTAGAAAACGGTCGCCGTTCCATTCGGCCTCACGGCCGACGGATGGGTTGATCAGACAGCTGATCCAGTAGTCGCGCGATCGTCGTCCCCAGCACATCTGGTTGCACGAGATGCAGCCGCGGATATCCTCCGGGCGATCCTCGTCCGCCTTGGTTGCCAGATGCGGATCTGCGATTTGACCGCGCACGATCGATACGAGATCGGCAGCTCCTTCGCCGAGCACCGTTTCGGCGTTTTCCGGGGTGCGGATGTGGCTTTCAGCGATCACCAGGGCATTCTTGACGACGCCTTTCAGGGCCGATGCGAGGTCGGCTCCAAGTTTCTCGGGATAGAGGAACGTCGGCATCAGCTTGTAGAAATCGAGGTAGCCTCCCGAGCCGCATGTGACATAGTCGATGAGGCCCAGTTCGTCGTGCAGGCGGATGATCTCGGCAAGCTCGTCGCGTTGAAGCGCAACCTTCACATCCGGTTCGTCGCTGACGGCAAGGCCAACGATGAAGTCGGGGCCGCAGACTTCCCTGATCCGTGTCAGGATTTCGCGCGACATCCGCGTGCGATTTTCAAGCGAACCGCCCCATTGATCATCACGCCGATTGCACCAGGGGGTCCAGAATTGATCCACCATGCCAAGATAGGCCGCCCACACTTCGACGCCGTCGAAGCCGGCGTCCCGACATCGCCGTGCCGCCTCGACGAAACCGTTGATCGTCTCAAGGATTTCGTCCTCGGTCATCGGATGCGAGCCGTCGCTGTCGTGATAGCTAGGCCCGCCCGAAGGCGACCAGTGCGGATGAAAGGAGTTGTCGGAATCCCCATGCGCCCCGACATGATAGAGCTGCTGGATTGCGACGGCTCCATGTTCCTTGATTGCCTCAACCACCTTCTTGAAGTGGGGGATGACGCGATCGTCCGAATGCCGGAAATTGCCGCGGGTGAGAACGGCTGCGGCATGCACGGGCATGGGTTCGACGACAATCATTGCGGCCCCGCCGATCGCGCGCTTCCGGTAATAGGCGGCATGGCGTTCGGTCGGCAGGCCCTCGACCGCCATGTTCGCCGTGTGGGCGCCGAACACGATCCGGTTCTTCAGCGTGTGCGAGCGCAGTTTGAGAGGGGAGAATAACCGGGGAAACTTCTTGGACATGGCGCAACTCCGGGCGGGGAGAGGATCAGGTTGGGAAGGGGAACAGCGTCGTCGGCTCTTCCGGGCGGCAAAAACACCGCCCGGAGGCAATTGGACGGTCGCGCCGGTGCCTCACGCGGCGGTGGCCGCAATCGCCATATCGCGATCGTTCGTATCGTGCGCATTGACCATCGCGCCCGCCAGCTGGCGGAAGGTGACCGTGCCGAGCGGCTTTCCCGAGGGATCGACGACGATGATGTCGCCTTCGGGTGCAGAGGCGAGCGTACGCACCGCCTCTTCGATTGTGAGATCGGCGGCAATCCGTTGCCCGCTATCGACGGCGGTCGCGCCGAATGGCGTCATGATCGCCTCTACATGCACCACGCGACCCCGGTTCACCTCCTTCACGAAGTTCGCGACATAGTCGTCGGCCGGTCTCAGCACGATATCCTGGCTCGAACCCTGCTGGATGACCTCGCCGTCACGAAGGATGGCGATCTGGTCACCCAGCCTCAGTGCCTCGTCGAGATCATGGGTGATGAAGACGATCGTCTTCTTGATCTCCTTCTGCAGGTCCAGAAGCACCGTCTGCATGTCGGTGCGGATGAGGGGGTCGAGGGCCGAATAGGCCTCATCCATCAAAAGCACCGGTGCGTCATTGGCAAGCGCGCGGGCAAGGCCGACGCGCTGCTGCATACCGCCGGAGAGCTGATTGGGATACTTCTGCTCGAAGCCTTTAAGACCGACCCGTTCCAGCCAGCGCATGGCGGTGTCGATGCTTTGCGCGCGCGACACGCCCTGGATTTCAAGGCCGAAGATCGTGTTGTCGAGCACGCTTCGATGCGGAAGCAGCGCGAACTTCTGGAACACCATGGCTGTCTGATGACGGCGGAATTCGCGCAGTTCCGTTTCCGGCATCTTCACCACGTCGACTCCGTCAACGAGCACTTCGCCTGCCGTCGGGTCGATCAGCCGGTTGATATGGCGGATGAGCGTCGACTTGCCCGATCCGGAAAGCCCCATGATCACCTGGATCGAGCCCGACGGCATCTCGATGTTGATGTCGCGAAGGCCGAGCACATGCCCGTAGCGCTCGTTGAGTTCCGTCTTGGTCAGGCCGTTCTTGACTGCCTCGACATGGGACTGCGCATTCGGCCCGAAGATCTTATAGAGATGGCGGATCTGGATGCCGCCGAAAGCATGATCAGCCATGGACGACCTCCCGATGCTTCTGCAGCCGTTCGCCGTAGGCCTGGCTCACACGGTCGAACATGATGGCGATGCCGACGATCGCAAGTCCGTTGAAGATGCCAAGCGTGAAGTACTGGTTGGCAATCGCCTTCAGCACCGGCTGGCCAAGACCCTGAACGCCAATCATCGAGGCGATGACGACCATGGCAAGCGCCATCATGATGGTTTGGTTTATGCCGGCCATGATGGTCGGGAGCGCCAGCGGCAGCTGCACCTTGAAGAGCTTCTGCCTATTGTCGGCGCCGAAGGCATCGGCGGCTTCCAGAACGTCCTTGTCGACAAGGCGAATGCCGAGATTGGTGAGGCGGATCATCGGCGGGATGGCGTAGATGACGACGGCGATCAGGCCGGGGACCTTGCCGATGCCGAGCAGCATGACCACGGGGATCAGGTAGACGAAGCTCGGCATGGTCTGCATGACATCGAGCACGGGATTGACGACCCGCTGGACCCTGTCGGAGCGCGACATCAGAATGCCGATCGGCAGCCCGATCGCGATCGACAGCACGGTGCAGACGAAGATCATCGAGATCGTCCGCATCGTGTCGTCCCACATGTCGAAGTAGCCGATCAACAACAGCGTCACGAGACAGCTGCCGACGATCCGCACGCTCCTCGTGGCTGCCCAGGCGATGGCGAGGATCAGGAGCGTGATGATCGGCCAGGGCGTCTTGGTCATGAAGCGTTCGGCGGCGATCAGAAAATGCTGCAGCGGCGTAAAAAATCCCTCGATCAGTTCGCCGTAATTGCGCGTAAAGCCGCGAAATGTCTCGTCGATGACCTTCTTCAGATCTCGAAGCGCGTTGTCGTCCATGTGCGGAAATTGATAAAACCAGTCCATTCGGTTCCCCTTCTCGAAAGAGCCGATGCGTTCTTGTTGTTATGTCGGCATGATCGGTGCGATGTGCGGGAAGCACACCGCACCGGGGTGTGGCAGTGCTAGTTACAGCGCAGCCTCGATCTTCGTGGCGGCCTCGGGGGAAACCCACTTTTTCCAGATATCCGGGTTTTCTTCGAGGAAGTGCTTGGCACCTTCTTCGCCGCTCGCCTGGTTGTCGGTCATCCAGGCCATGAGCTTGGCGATCGTCTCGTTGCTCCAGGAGCGTTTGTTGAGGTAGTCCATGACCTCGGGCCCGGCCTTCTCGGAGAAGGGCTTGGCGACGAGCGTCACGATCGTGTCGACCGGCCATGCGCTCGGTTTCGGGTCGGTGCATTCGGCAACCGTAATGCAACGCTTCCACTCGGCTGCGTCATAGGGGACGCCGGCTTCGAGTTGCACCATCTCGTATTTGCCGAGGAGGGCCGTCGGCGCCCAGTAGTAGCCGACCCAGCCTTCTTTCCGTTCGTAGGCCTTGGCGATCGAACCATCGAGACCTGCGGCGGATCCGGTGTCGACAAGCGTCCAGCCGGCTTTTTCAGCTTCGAAGGCCTTGTAGAGCTGCGCGGTCACGACCGTGCCGCCCCAGCCCTGCGGGCCGTTGAAGATCGCGCCCTTGCTCGGGTCTTCAGGATCCTTGATGAGATCGGGATGCTTCAGGAGGTCGGGAATTGTCTTGATGTCAGGATGGGCATCAGCAAAATACTTCGGGATCCACCAGCCCTGGACGCCGCCGTCGGGAAGCGGAGAGCCGACCTTCACGATGCGGCCTTCCTCCGTCCCTTTCTTGACCACGTCGGGAAGCAGATCGATCCAGGCCTCGGGCGCAATATCGGGTTCGCCTTTTTCCGCCATCGATGTGATGGTCGGCACGGTGTCGCCGATGGTGATTTCGGCGCTGCAGCCGTAACCTTCATTGAGAATGATCTTGTCGAGGTTGGAAATTACCTCGGCACTTTGCCAGTTCATGCTGGCGATGGTGAGGCTGCCGCAATCCGCCGCGTTGGCGAGCGACGAACCGGCGACGGTTCCAAGGAACAGGCATGTCGATGCAAGCAAGCTTTTCATTATCGTTCCCTCTTTTGGCGGCTTTTTCTTTGGAACGGGGCGCCGCGGACCCCGTCCTACGACGCTAGGAGGCTTCTCCCATGCGAACCGATTTCCTGAACGCAGCCGTCAACCCGCGTGAAACGGCGGCATCAAAGCCGGCCGCGCGCATCTCCTCTATCGCGGCGGCTGTGGTGCCGCGATAATCGAGGAAGGTCTGGACAATGTCGGTCGGACAGTCGTCACGCTGCTCAAGCAGTCGGCCGGCACCCACGATAAGGGTGTTGACGGCACGCGTGGCGATCTCGGGTGCCAGTCCATGCGAGACGGCGTCTGCCATCATCGCTTCGGCGAGCAGCGCCGGAAAGGCAGGTCCCGATCCGGTGAGGCCGGTCAGATAGTCGATTTCCGCTTCTGAACGCACTTCATCCTGAGAACCGCAGGCATCGAAGATCGCCCTTATGATATTCCTATCGTCGTCCTGCAGCCCGGCGGCGGCGATCCACGGCGTATAGGACTTGCGAACTTCGGCCGCCGCATTGGGCAAGGTTCGGACCGCGCGGTCCGTCCGGTGGTGCGCACTCAGCGCGCTGAGGCGAATGCCCGCCATGACGGAGATAAGTAGCTTGCCTTCGGCGACGACGGTCAGGCTGGGCCAGTCGGCCGGGCGGACGGAGAGAACGATAACGTCCGAACGGTCGGCAAGTGCCTGGTTGTCTGATGTCCAGAAGGAGCCGTTGAAACGGTCGGGGCGCTCGCTTCGAAAAGAGAGCGACAGGTCTTGAGGCTCGACGATGCCGGCATCGAGAATGGCTGCGGCGATTGCTCCGCCCATCCATCCGGCACCACCAATTACGCCAACCCTCAAAGGTCCGCCCGTTTCCATTCTTCTCTCATTCTGGTTTGTAGCCATGCCGGGCGAAGAAGCGGTCGAGCTCCCTCTGCTGCGGCGTTTGTCCGGTGTAGATCGCGATGTATTCCGGGATGCGCTTCATGCGCAGCGCGAGGTCTTCCTTGGACTGCATGGAGATGTATCCGATCTGCACCAGGTAGGTTGTTCGCGCGCGAACGTCCGCCGGTCCCGCCTCGTAGCCGAAACGCATGAACATGCGGCCCAGCGCCTCCATTCTCGCCTGATCGGCCTCATGTACTTCGGCCTGTATCTCGGGCGATTGCAGCGCCCAGCTGCGAACGGCGAACTCGAACTGGGAGTCGAACAGATCCTTGTTCACCCAGCAGTCGAAAACGTTCAGCATCGCCTCGGCGAGAGACTCCGCATAGGCTTCGGACTGCTTGACGAGGTTACCCGTATTCTTCTCCCTCCAGCGCGCGATGAGAGCGTTCAACAGTTCCTCCCGGTCCTTGAAGAACCAATAGAAGCTGGTCCGGGAAAGATTGAGCCGTTTGGCCAACGGCAGGATCTTCACCGAGTCCACGCCTGACTCGAGCAGGGAATCGTAGGCGGCTTCGAGCCACCCCTCCTGAGAACCGCGCCAGCCAGTGTCACTCATCGACTGTTCCATGATTGCCTCCTAACAAATCCAAAGGGCCGCTTCAAGGAAAATGTACACGTGTGTCAAATAAACAAACTATTGTGTTTTTGATTATTGACAGGTGTGTACATTTCCTCATACCGTTGCGATTAAAGTCCCATAAACCGGAGCCCGTCGCATGTCGAACGACCCCCTGCTTCAGCCGTTTCAGTTGAAGCATTTGACCCTGCGCAACCGCATCATCGTCACGTCTCACGAGCCTGCCTATCCGGAGGACGGTATGCCGAAGGGCCGCTACCGCGCCTATACGGTCGAGCGGGCCAAGGGCGGTGTCGCGCTGACGATGACCGCCGGCTCTGCGGCAGTCTCGAAAGACAGCCCCCCGGTCTTCAACAATCTGCTGGCCTACAAGGACGAAATCGTGCCGTGGATCAGGGAAATGACCGACGCCGTGCATGAGCAGGGCGCCGCGATCATGATCCAGCTCACGCACCTCGGCCGCCGCACCCGCTGGGACAAGGGCGACTGGCTCCCGGTCGTTGCCCCCTCTCACCATCGCGAGGCGGCGCACCGCGCGTTTCCCAAGAAGATCGAAGACTGGGACATCGAGCGCATCATCAAGGATTTTGCGGACGCCGCCGAACGCATGAAGGCGGGCGGCATGGATGGTGTCGAGCTGGAAGCCTACGGGCATCTGATCGACCAGTTTACCTCGCCGCTTACCAACGAACTCGACGGTCCCTATGGCGGCTCGCTCGATAACCGTTTGCGTTTCTGTCTCGACGTCTTCAAGGCGATGCGCGAAAGGGTCGGCAACGAATTTATCCTCGGCGTGCGCTACACGGCGGACGAGTGTCTTCCCGGCGGGACCGGAAAGGCTGAGGGCCTGGAGATCTCCCGTCGTCTGAAGGAAAGTGGTCTCATCGATTACCTGAATGTCATCCGCGGTCACATCGATACGGATCCGGGCCTGACGGACGTCATCCCGATCCAGGGCATGGCGAGCGCGCCGCATCTGGATTTTGCCGGCGATGTACGCGCAGCAACCAAGTTCCCGACCTTCCATGCCGCGAAGATCCAGGACGTGGCGACGGCTCGTCACGCGATTGCTGCCGGCAAGGTCGATATGATCGGCATGACCCGCGCTCACATGACTGACCCTCATATCGTGCGCAAGATCATGGAAAAGCGCGAGGATGATATCCGCCCCTGTGTCGGGGCCAACTACTGTCTTGATCGCATCTATCAAGGTGGCATGGCCTTCTGCATTCATAACGCCGCGACCGGCCGCGAAGAAACGATGCCGCATCGGATCCCGAAGGCCGCGGTTCGGAAGAAAGTCGTAATCGTGGGGGCGGGTCCTGCTGGCCTTGAAGCCGCTCGCGTGTCTGCGGAGCGGGGGCATGAGGTCGTCGTATTCGAGGCCGCGAACCATCCGGGTGGACAGATCCGGCTGACGGCCCAGAGCGAACGCCGGCGGGAGATGATCAGTATTATCGACTGGCGCATGAGCCAGTGCGAAAAGCTCGGCGTCACCTTCCGGTTCAACACGTGGGCCGAGGCTGACACCGTGCTTGCCGACGCACCCGACGTGGTCATCATCGCCACGGGCGGATTGCCGCACACACAGGTTCTTTCGAAGGGCAACGAGCTCGTTGTTTCCTCCTGGGACATCATCTCGGGTGATGTGAAGCCTGGAACCAACGTTCTCATCTTCGACGATGCCGGCGACCATGCTGGTCTCCAGGCCGCGGAATTCCTCGCCAAGGCAGGCGCCAAGGTCGAGATCATGACGCCGGACCGTTCCTTCGCGCCGGAAGTCATGGCGATGAACCTCGTTCCCTACATGCGCTCGCTGCAGAAACTCGATGTCACCTTCACTGTCACCTACAGGCTGGAGGCGGCAGAGAAGAGCGGCAATCAGATCATCGCGCATGTCGGCAGCGACTATGGCGGCGTGGCCAAGCAGCAGACCTTCGATCAGATCGTCGTCAATCACGGCACCATTCCGCTCGATGACCTCTATTTCGAACTGAAACCTGGTTCGAGGAACCTCGGCGAGGTCTCCTACGACGACCTGATTTCCGGAGCGCCGCAGTCGGTTGAACGCAACCCGGAGGGTGCCTACCAACTCTTCCGGATCGGCGACGCGGTCGCGGCGCGCAACACGCATGCGGCCATCTACGACGCGCTGCGACTTGCCAAGGATCTCTAGCGATGGCGAGGAACGACGCTCTGCAGGCTTTTCTGGACACGGCTTTCGTCGCGTTCGACCAGTGCGTTCAGGATCTCAGAGCGCGTCGCTCCCTCATGGAGATATTTGCCCAACTCGAAGCGCCGCAACCCCAACGCTTGAACATCGGAAAGCGCCTTCCGGTCTGCAACCGTCATATCGAGAGCCTTCTGGTAACGAAAACCGGGCGACCGTCCCTGGACGCACTGATTGAGCGCTTCGCGGGGCTTGAGCCGATGCTCGAATGGAAGTGGCGCTCCGTCTACGATCAAACGGCAAGCGAGAATTTTCTGATGAGCCACGCCAATACGATGATCGTCGGACCGGGCGGTCTGGAGGACCGGCGGGACCTGTGGCTTGGCGTGACGCTGATGGCGCCGAACGTGCGTTATCCCGATCACGACCATGCCCCCGAAGAAACCTACTTGGTCCTGTCGGAGGGGGAGTTTCAGCACGGCACCTCGGAATGGTTCTCACCCGGGATCGGAGGTTCGTTCTACAATCCGCCTGGCGTCCGGCACGCCATGCGTTCCGGCGAAACACCGCTGTTCGCCTTCTGGGCTTTGTTGCCTGATCGACCGAGACACTGAAGTGAAAGCGTTCGGCTACAACCGATCGCAGGAGGAAGGTTGCCATGAAAATACTTGTGACGGTAAAACGGGTCGTTGACTACAACGTCAAGATCCGCGTGAAGGCAGACGGTTCGGGCGTCGAGCTCGCCAACGTGAAGATGTCGATGAACCCCTTCGACGA
>NZ_FMXF01000072.1:0-7015 GCF_900103435.1 Sinorhizobium sp. NFACC03 | reverse complement strand
GCGATCACGCTGGTGGCCGACTCGGACAACCTGATCTCGGGCCAGTACGACAGCGACGGCGACGACGTGCTCGATTCAACGGCGTTCACGGTGACGCTGTCTGGCACGACGGTGACGTTGACGTCGTTGGTTGCTCTTGAGCACTCGAACGCACCGCAAGGCGCGGGCGAGGACAACACCCTCGACCTCAACGGCCTGATCAACGTCGTGGCGACGGTGACGGTGACGGACGGCGACGAAGACGTCGTGTCGGAAGAAAGCACCAGCTTGGGTCTGTCGCTGACCTTCAACGACACCGATCCGACGATCACGGCACCGTTCGACGCTGATCCAGGCACTCCTGGTATCCAAGCCCCGGAGCACCTTGCCAACACCGCGGGAGCAATGGCCAGCGGCACCTTTGGCTACGACATGACCGACAAGCATGCGGCCACTGCGTATGGACCGACTGTCAGCGACTTTGTCGATACCAACGGTGCTTTGGCGGGCACCCAGATCGGACTCAGCGGCACGATCATCGGTGGCGGCGGAGGTAATATCCTCGACCCAACTGTGACGCTGGCGTCGGAGAGCCTCACCTCCGCGACGTTCGACTTCACCTTCACCTACGACAAGGACCCAGCGGATGGCCTCCAGACCGGGACGGCGGAGGGCACCCTCGTCTTTGACAAGGTTAACGACACTTATACCATCACCCTGACCGACCCGCTCGAAGGCTTTAGCTTCGACGTGCTGCACACCAATGAGTTGCTGGCTAAGGCACCCAGCGGCAACACGGGACACCCGCAAATCGTCGCGACGCAGCTCGACGATGATCCGATTGATGGGTTCTACGTGCAGTTCACCGCAAACTCGCTCAACAACAAGAACAAGACGTTCTCGTTCACAGACACCGGTGATGGGTCTTCCAGCGATACCACGTTCAACTCGATACCGACCCTCGGCACCCACGATATGGTCAGCAACGGTTTCGAAGACTGGGTTAGTGCAACCCAGACGACAAACGGGGTCGCCGGCGACACGATCCAGAAGGGTGAACTTCTGACCTTGCGGTTCTTCAAAGAGAACATTCTCTCGGATGTCAACCCGAACGCCCCCGGTGGTGGCACTGAAAAGCTTGACCCGACCACGAGTGCCAGCGGCGTTGTCATCAAGTTCGATGGCATCGGGAGCAGTGAAGACCTGGTCCTGATCCTCGACCTGAAGGATGCCAACGGCAACGAGATCACGCGGGCGGTCAACGTGCAGAACTCGGACCTGATCAAGGGGAACGCCAATGTCCCCTTCCCGTACAGCACCGAGTTCACGCTCGATAATAACGATGCCTTGCTTATCATCGAGCAGAACGACTACACGGACGGTACCGAGACCTACCAGATCCAGGGCATTCAGATCATGCAGAGCGCAAATGGGTTGACGGGCAACGCCATCAACCTGACTGGGGCGATCGGGGCCGGTGGCAACAGCAGCGCCACCAGCGGCCTGACGGCCTGGGACCCGACCGATAACGATGTGCTGAAGATCGTGGACATCGGGTTTGTCCAGCAGTCCAGTGGGACAGTCGATGCCAACCTCGACTTCGCCTTCCAGGTCGCGGACGCGGACGGGGACCAGACAGAGACGCAGCACATCCTTGTTGATGTTACCTGACACTTCTTTCACGGGGGCAGCCAAGCTGCCCCCGTGATCTGCCGGGGTGTCGCCCCGCTAAGCGTTCTTCTGGTCCCGCGTCCTAGAGTTTATAGAAGATGAAAACCAGCCAACAACGCCCCGCCCTACAGGTTGTGATGAAAGAAGCCGGCCGGGTCATCCGGCCACTTATCTGGTTCAGTGCCGGCATCAACGTGCTGATGCTGACTGGCGCGATCTACATGCTCCAGGTCTACCATCGCGTGTTGTCCAGCCACAGCCTGGAAACGTTGGGGATGCTGTCACTGATGGCGGTGGGCGCGCTCGCCACAATGGCGGGGCTGGAAATCGTGCGCGGGCGTCTGCTCGCAACAGTCGGATCCTGGATGAATGCGCGGTTGGCGCCGGTCCTCCTGACAGCAGCGGTGGAGTATGCCGCTTCAGCGCCCGGTCAAGTCAATGCCCGTCCATTGCGCGACCTGGATCAAGTTCGGAATTTCTTCACAAGCCCGAGCATTTTCCCGATCCTTGACGCGCCTTGGTCGCCGTTGTTTTTCGGGGCCATATTCCTCATGCACCCTTGGCTCGGTTGGCTGGCGCTGGGCGGCGGGATCGTCCTTTTCGCGTTGGCATTGCTCAACGAATACCTCACACGCAAACCATTGACCGAGGCCCAAAGCGCCCAATCGCGCGCATATGTGCAGGCCGAGGCGGCTATCCGCAATGCAGAGGTCGTGCAGGCGATGGGCATGCTAAAGCCGCTGCTGGAGGGGTGGAAAGCGCAGCAGGACGAGGCAAACCATGGACAGGTTCTCGCCGCCAACCGTGGCGGCTTCATCGCGGCCGTCGCGCGGTGTCACCGACTAGCCTTGCAAATGGCTATACTGGGCCTCGGGGCCTACCTCGTACTTCGCAACGAGGCCTCGCCCGGCATCATGATCTCCGCCTCGATCCTCATGGGTCGCGCATTGTCCCCGGTCGAGCAAGCGATCGGCACCTGGAAGGCGACTGTTGGAGCGCGGGCCGCCTACCGTCGTCTCGCCGCAGTCGCCGGCGAACACCTGGAGGCCACACCGGTTTTGCCACTACCGCGGCCGAAGGGTAGGTTTGAGGCCGACAATCTTGTGCTTGCCCGGCAGGGCGGCGAACATATACTGAAAGGGATCAGCTTCCAGCTCAAACCGGGCGAGGTAATGGCGCTGATCGGCCCTAGCGCGGCCGGAAAGACAAGTCTGGCGCGGATACTGGCCGGTGCCTGGCGCCCATCCGGAGGACGCGCGTTGCTTGATGGCATGGACGTCGCCCAATGGGCGGCAGAGGACCGTGGCCGCCATGTCGGTTACTTGCCGCAGGACATCGAGCTCTTCGCCGGTACTGTCTCCGAGAACATCTGCCGCTTCGCGAAGCTCGACACGCCGGTCTTCAACAACGTCGTCAAGGCCGCACAACTGGCGGGAGTTCACGAACTGATCAAGGGACTGCCGAAGGGTTACGCTACCGAGATCGGCGAGTCGGGCGCGACACTGTCGGGCGGGCAGCGTCAACGCATCGGGCTAGCGAGGGCGCTCTACGGCGATCCGGCACTCCTTATCCTGGACGAGCCGAATTCCAATCTCGACCGCGAAGGCGAAGACGCATTGATCGCAGCCCTCGGTACCGTCAAGGCCGCAGGCACGACGATTATCCTGATCGCGCACCGACCGAACATCATGGACAAGGTCGACAAGATACTGGTCCTCAACCGAGGCCAGCAAGATCTCTTTGGCCCGCGTGATCATGTCTTCAACGAACTCGCCCGGCGCAGCCGCGAGGTAGTTCAGATCCCAACCATAGCCGCGAACCAAGACGGAGGTCTCGGTCCAGCACCCCGGTTCACGGTCCGAAACTTACCACCTAGGTCCGGCCCTGTTGCCGGAGGCAGTTCAGGTGGCCCTGCGGACGCCGCGCAACCATCGGATCGGAAACAGATATGACCGTTGTACCGCTACCTGCCCCGCCACCGCCGATGCCCAAGCCGATACCCTTGCGTCTCGCCGGCGTGACCTGGGCCGGGTTCACAATCATGGTCCTCTTTTTCGGTGCGGCCGGAGGTTGGGCGGCGCTGGCGCCGTTGGACAGCGCCGCAGTGGCGCCGGGCGTTGTCAAGGTCGCAGGCGACCGCAAGCTCGTCCAACACCTCGAGGGCGGCATCATCGCGGAGTTGAACGCCGCCAACGGTGACATCGTCAAGGCCGGCAAGGTTCTGATCCGGCTCGACGACACGCAGGCCAAAGCACAACTGGACCTGGTTCGGAACCGGATCGCAACGCGCGAGGCGTTGGCCGCGCGGCTCAGGGCGGAGCGCGACGACAAGGCCGAGATCGACTTTGATCCGGCGCTGCTCGCAAACCGTGCGACCGCTGCCAAGGACGCGGTGGCCACGCAGCGCGACGTCTTCGCGGCAAAGCGCCACAACTTGAACGACGCACGGACCATTCTCGGACAACGCCGCCACCAGGCGGAGGAGGAGATAACCGGACTGGAGAGACTCGTTGCGACCGAGGACAAGCAGATCGAGGCTCTCGAAGGGGAGACCAAGGATCTTGAAGCTCTGCTCAAGAAGGCACTCACGACCCGCGAGCGGAACCTGTTGCTTAGACGACAACAGCGCGAGATCGAGGGGGAGCGCGCTACCAATATTGCGGCGATCGCTCGTGCCAGAAGCGCCATGGCCGAAATTGACGCGCAGATTCTGAACCTTAATACCGTGCGGCTGAAAGATGCTGTCGAGGAATTGAGCAAGGTCGAGGCGGATTTGTTTGACCTCAAACAGCAGGAGCGTTCCGCCAACGACGTGCTTGCCCGCACCGACATCGTCGCACCGGTTGACGGGATCGTCATGGATCTGAAGGTCCACACGGACGGCGGTGTCGTGAAACCCGGCGAAACGTTGATGACCGTGGTCCCTCTCGGACAGCAACTCGTGGTCGAGGCTATGGTCAGGCCGGAGGATGTCGAGACGATCGCCCCCGGACAGCCAGCGCGTGTCAGCTTTCCGGCCTTCGCACGCTACAACCTGCCGCCACTCGAAGGCGTGGTGGAGATCGTATCGGCGGACCGCATGGTAGAGGAACGCAGCGGAGTGCCATACTTCACCGCAACCGTGTTGATTGACAGACACGAACTCGCCAAGCTCGAGGGCCGTAAACTGTTGCCCGGCATGTCGAGCGAGGCGATGATCCGAACGGGTGCCCGCACCGTGCTTGCCTACCTTGCGGAACCAATCACGCAGAACTTCCGCCGGGCGCTACGGGAAAAATAGGGAGCCAGCCCGGTTGCGGAGGAAGAGAGACGAACGGGTTAGATTGGCTTTGGGCGAGCGAGAAGAGACGTGATGAGCCTCTGGTCGTTTCAACCGAGCGGATGATGCGCGGATAGATTTGCTCCACAGATGCAAGGCGACACCCGACACCACGGTCCAACATCTGCCAAGAAAGCCCACGACACGCGCATCGTTGCCCGATAGTCGTTCCGACCTCAATTCCCCACATAGCCTTACGGGACGTTGGTGTTCGACCGACCGAGCTTCGAGGTCTGTCCCTTATTCCGATGGGGAGCCCAACGGGTACACTTGATTGGCCCAGTGGTCGAATTTTGGCGGGCCATCTCTTTGAGATCTTGTCAGACTTAGGTCTGGTGCGCTCTGGCAAAGGTCCTAGCGGCGTTGCTCATTCCGAATCCGCCCGCCATGCTGTTTAAGCGCCAAAGAGCCAAGGACTGCCCTCCGTCATTGGCGCTAGTGATCCCAGAGCGCTCGCCCCAGCCCCATTCGACTAAGCGCTCTGGGATCCCCACTCCTCGTTCCGGCACAAACGCGTTTGGTCATTCGAGGGCCGAGACGCGGCTGTCGAGCGAGTGACCTCGTCTGCCGCGCTCAATTGCCGCTACAGAGCGTGCACGGTCATATTCATGTTGCTACCCCTCGGATTGTGGAGGACACTGGCCTTCAGGCGTTACCTGAAGGCGGAAACGATGGATTTTGAGAAGATCGGACGGGCACGCCTGATGATGCGGCTGCCGAGGCATCGGCAACAGCTTGCGGAGCTAAGGTTCCTTTCGCTGAGTACCCTGTTAGAGGCTTATGGCATTGCGGTGATCACCCGGGATGAACTCCGAGAACACGCGATCTCAGGCGAACCTCTGACCGCCCGATACGAGAACGACTGTCAGGCGATCGAAGACAAGGTCGTGAGTTTGCTCACCAATGTCAGTCCTCGCTTTGTCAATTGAGTGCCCGCCTCTTAGCTCCTGAAAGGGATCGAACGGTCGCAATTTCTGAGTGCCAGCTAAAAGCCGCTGCCCCACGGACCGTGATGGCTGTCGGCGCCGTCAATGCGGTCGAAGCCGTGGGCGCCGAAGAAGTCGCGCTGCGCCTGGATGACGTTGGCCGTGCCGCGGCCACGGCGGTAGCTGTCGAAGTAGCCGAGCGCCGAGGCAAGCGCCGGCACCGGCAGGCCGCCGAGAACGGCAGCCGAAACGACGCGGCGCAGGGCTGCGTCGGTTTCCTTGACCATGGCGGCGAAGGCCGGGGTGACGATTAGGTTGGCAGCATCCGGCGCCTTGGTGAACGCGGTGGTGATCTCGTCGAGGAACTGCGAGCGGATGATGCAGCCGGCGCGCCAGATCTTGGCGATCGTCGGCATCGGCAGGTTCCAGTTGAACTCCTTTGATGCCGCCGACATCACCGCGAAGCCTTGCGCATAGGCGCCGATCTTGGCGGCCAGCAGCGCGCTTTCGAGATCCCTGATGAAGGCTGCCTTGTCGGCCACCTTGAAGTCGCCGACCTCAGGCAGCCCGAGGATCTTTTCGGCCGCTTCGCGTTCGTCCTTCATCGAGGAGATGCTGCGCGCCGCAACCGCCGCCTCAATGCCGGTTGCCGGCACGCCCATGTTCTGCGCTTCGATCACCGACCACTTGCCGGTGCCCTTCTGGCCGGCCTTGTCGAGGATCAAATCGACGATCGGCTTGCCGGTCAGAGGATCAGCGGCCTTCAGCACCTTCTCGGTGATCTCGATCAGGTAGGAGTTGAGGCGGCCTTTGTTCCAGGTGCCGAAGACGTCGCCAATCTCGGTCGCCGACATCTTCAGGCCGTCGCGCAGGATGCCGTAGATTTCGGCGATCATCTGCATGTCGGCATATTCGATGCCGTTGTGGATGGTCTTGACGAAATGGCCGGCGCCGTTTTCGCCGAGCCAGGCAACGCAGGGGTCGTTGTCGTATTTGGCGGCGATCGAGGTCAAAACGCTCTCGACGCGCTTCCAGGACTCCTCCTTGCCGCCGACCATGATCGACGGGCCGTGGCGCGCGCCTTCCTCACCGCCGGAAACGCCCATGCCGATGAAGGTCA
>NZ_FMXF01000028.1:0-81353 GCF_900103435.1 Sinorhizobium sp. NFACC03 | reverse complement strand
GCCTGATGGAGCGCCGTCAGTCGAAGGTCGCGGCGGTAGCGCTCGCCAACAAGATGGCGCGGGTTGCCTGGGCGATGATGAGCCGTAACGAACCCTTTCGAGCAATACCGGTCGCGGCCGGGGCCTGAGACACAACGCAAGCGTCGTGACCACCGTTGGTAAGAGCAGGAGACTTGTAACGCACCTATGCCAGTCGGCCCGAGGAGAGGGACAACCCACTATGCGCCAGGCGCTTCGAGCGCGAGCTCTTGACCGGGACCCAATCCGCGGAGAGCATTATGGCCAGCGGCCTCGTTCTGTGCCGCATTGAAAGGCCGGACACATGGCAGCTCCGACCAGCAATGTGCAAAAAAGTCAACAAACCTCTTGCCAAACCGGAGCCATCCACACATGGCGCACGTCAAAGCCGCGAGGGAATGCAATGGAGGAAGGAGGCCGCGGTGACGGTGATGCGCTCCGCGGCATTGGTGGACCTGGGCGGTGGGAGGCTCGCCCAGGTCGGAAGCGGTCAAGCGGTCGGGAGATCCTTCGCGTCGGGGCGGTTGCCATCGAGGAAGCCCATGTCCCGCTTCAGGTGATCAGACAGGTCTCTGACGTCGACGACATCGAGCGCGCGACGCTTCCGCGCGAACAGAAGCGCCAGCCAGGAGCGCGCGGAAAAATCGTTTGTCGACGAAAAACTACGTACTTGAATGGTTGTCATAGCCGTCATCCTCTTCATCAATCCGTCTAATGGACGGATCTTGAAAATGGTTACGAACGGCATCACCTTCCAATCGAATATCGCTTATCATGCATAAGGCCATTTAATGCATAAGACACTTCCGCTTCCACCATTGACGGCGATCCGCGTCTTCGAGGCGGTCGCCCGGCATGGAAGCTTCACCAAGGCCGCAACCGAGCTCGGCATGACCCAGGCCGCGGTGAGCTATCAGATCAAGGTTCTCGAGGATCGGCTCGGCGCGCCCTTGTTTTTGCGTCGACCGCGCCAGATCGCCTTGACAGAAGTCGGACAGCGGCTCGCTCCGGCGGTCACACAGGCCTTCGAGCAGCTCAGCGAAGCCTATGTCACGGCGCGCGGCGGCGCCCAGGGAACGCTTGTCATCAGCACGATCGCCACCTTCGCCTCCAATTGGCTGGCGCGGCGTCTTGGCTCCTTTCAGATCGCCCACCCTTCCCTTGCCGTCCGCCTTCAAACGGAGCCTCACCTGGTGGACTTCAGCCGCGAGGAGGTCGATATCGGCATTCGCTCAGGCCGCGGCGACTGGCCGGGGCTTGCGGCGCACCGGCTGATCAACGCCGACTTCACCCCTATGCTCAGCCCGAGCCTTGCGGCCAGTATCGGCGGGGTGAAAGAGCCGGCCGATCTGTTGGGTCTGCCGCTGCTCGATCCCGGCGATCCCTGGTGGGCGAAGTGGTTTGAGGCCGCGAATGTGCCTGCCGAGGGGCTTTCAAGTCGTCCCGGCGCCAGCATGGGCGCACAGGCCTATGAGGGCAACGCCGCCACGGCCGGCCAGGGCGTGGCGATCCTGACACCGGCGTTCTTCGCCGCCGAACTGGCCGATGGGCGCCTCGTCCAGCCCTTCGATCTTCTCTGCAACGACGACCATGCCTACTGGCTGGTCTACCCGGAGACGCGGCGCAATTCACCGAAGATCAGCGCCTTCCGCCAATGGATCCTCGGCGAAATCGCGGCATCTTCGCGCTGAAGCGGGAACCGAGAACGGCACCCCGAACCGGACTGATCTGCCATGGAATTTTGAATCTTTGCGGAACTCTCGGGCGTGCCCGGGAGTTGCATTCCCGAAGCGCCCATAGTGAGGGCATGCGGGAGCGAACATGCAACGCGAGCCGACGGAACAGTTCCGTTCAGCCACGCAGAACGCCTGGTGGACCGTAAATCGCGGCGATGGACCGATCGTCGGCACCGCGATCCACAATGGGCATGCCATGCGCAGCGATGCCCGGGCGCTGGTGGCGTTGACGGAGGAAGAAAGGCTGCGCGAGGAGGACCCGTTCACGGAGTTCATCATCCGCGACCTCGCCAACCGCATCGTCGTCCATCGTTCGCGCTTCGAGGTCGATATCAATCGTGCCCGTGCAGGCGCCATCTATCTCCAGCCCGCACAGGCCTGGGGCCTTTCCGTCTGGCGAGAGCAGCCGCCTGCCGCGTTGATCGAAACATCCCTCGCCGTCCATGACGAATACTACGCCATGCTGCGGTCGATGCTGACGGCGATCGAGCGCCGCCATCAGCGCTTCATCGTGCTCGACGTTCACAGCTACAACCATCGGCGGCAGGGGCCGGAAGCCGAACCGGCCGATATCGCCGAGGCGCCCGAGATCAACATCGGAACCTCGTCCATGGATCGGGTCAAATGGGCCGGCGTGATCGAAACGCTGATATCGGCCATTGGCGCCACCACGCTCGCGGGTCGGCCTGTGGATGTGCGTGAAAACATTGCCTTTCAGGGACGCGGAGAACAGACGCGCTTCATCCACGAGCACTTTCCCGATACGGGCTGCGCGATCGCGATCGAGTTCAAGAAGACCTTCATGGACGAATGGACCGGCAAGCCGGACCTCGAAGCGCTGAGGTCGCTGCGCTCACTGGTCGGATCACTCGTTCCGGTCCTGACCGAGGCGCTCGCGAGGCAGCGATGACGGACGGGAGACCCATGCGCGCGAGCCCTGACCCGGAGTGGCTCGATGAAGCCATTGTCAGACTGACGGACGGTCGCGCCGTGCGACAGGACTTCGGCGAGGGTGGACGGCTGCACATCGACCGCCTGCTTCCCTTCCTCTGCGTCCATATCGCCGCCGAGCACCAGCAGCCGGTCGCGCGCGATATCGCCCAGGCGAATGCCGCCTATCTGCTGGCGCCGAGCGTCGATATCGCCGCCGTTGTCATCGAGCGGGTCGGCCAGGTGATCGAAGAGCGTTTGGGCATGTTCATCGTTCTCGAATTTGCCGAGCTCGAAAGCGATGACCCGCCGGCCAAGGACGCGCCGTTCCTGCCGCCCTTCCTGATCGAGGTCGTCGCCGGGCTAAGCGCCGGCGAGCAGGTTGCCGCGAAAGCACTGATCGAGACGGCTGCGACGATCGAGGGAAAGTTCCGGACCCCGCATGTGACGCTTGTCGAGCGGCAACCGGAGGCACGGGCAGGCCGAAAGGCCCTGGCGCTCGACTATCCCCATCTCACCGTGCGTTTTGCCCCCATCTACTGCGAGCCGGGCACCCGCCGCATCTATCCGCAATTGCGCGAGCGGCTGGTTGCGAGCGTCTTCGATGCCGGACTCCGCGCCGTTGCGGCTTTCGCCCGCGCGAGGTCCGACGACTTTCGGCTGCCGACGCACCGCGCCTTCGGCCGCAAGGCCTTCGTCGATGCGGTGGTGCGTGCGGACCGCGGTATCGACGAGATTGCCTCGAGCTTCGATTTCCTGCTCGCGGTGACGCCGATCAACGCCGAAACCGCGTGGGCGGAATTCGCGTCGAGCGGCTTTTCCAGAAGCCCCCGCCTCTACTATCGGCCGCTGGCGCTGCAGATCGAAACGGCCAAGCGCAAACTCTTCACCCTCAATTTCGAGCATCTCGAAGATCCGCTGCTCTATGCCCTCTATCGGGAAAAGCAGCAGGAGGTCGATCTCCAGCTCTCGATGATATCCGCGCGCGAGACCCGCAAATTCGTCGAACTCGGCCGCGCACTCTACGGCTCGGTGGAAAGCGAACTTCTCAACGCCGCGTCCGAGATCCTTACGCGCACAGCAGCCGATGGCGACGCACCGCCGACATCCGGCAACAAGCGCGACTGCGACTACATAAGAGAGCGTGCCCAGGCGATGATATCAGCCTATCGGCGCCAGTCGGCCGATTTCACCGCCTCCGTCGAAATTCGCGACGACCTGCCAGCCGGCCTGCTCGTCTCGCGCGGCCAATTGCTGATCGCGCGAAGCTCGGCACTCGACCCCGATCGCGTCGAGGCGCTGCTGAACCACGAGGTCGGCGTACACCTGCTGACCTACTTCAACGGCTCGGCGCAGGGCCTCAGGATCCTCCGCTCCGGGCTTGCGGGTTACGAGGGCATGCAGGAAGGGCTTGCCGTTTTCGCCGAATACTTGAGCGCCGGCATGACCGCGGACCGGCTGCGGGTGCTTGCCGCGAGAGTCGTCGGCTGCGCGGCCCTGCTTGACGGCGCACCGTTTCCGGACACCTACCGGCTGCTCGTCAACGGCCACGGCTTCGGCACCGCCGAGGCCTTCAACATTACGCTGCGCATCTATCGCGGCGGCGGGCTGGTCAAGGACGCGATCTACCTGCGCGGCCTGCTGCAGCTTCTCGACCATCTCGCCGACGGCGGCAGTCTCGAGCCCTTCTGGATGGGCAAGATCGCCGCGTCGCATTTCGCTGCGATCCAGGAACTCAATTTGCGCGGCCTCCTTGGTGCCGCGGCCATTCGCCCTATTTTCCTCGACGACGTCAAAGCGCGCGACCGACTTCAGCGAGCCCAGAGGGGAATTACCCCGCTCGACATGGTCGCAGAGTAGGAAACTGAATGCGCATCGCCTTTTTCGTCAACTCCATCGAGGGCGAAGAGACGTTCTACGCGACGACATCGCTTGCGCTTGCGGCACTCGCCCGTGGCCACGAGATCGTCTACGTCACCCCTGGTGATTTCATCCTGAGGCCCGATGGCCGCTTGATGATCCACGCCCTCAACCTCGGCACGGCGAAGCCGCGCAAGGCCGAAACCTTCATCGCCGCATTAAGGGGCGACGCGACTGGGCGAGACATCCTGGACATCGCCGATGTCGACGTTCTGTTTTTGAGGAGCGACCCATCGGAAGACGCCGGTCCGCGTCCCTGGGCCACCCAGGCGGGCGTGATCTTCGGGCGGCTTGCGACCGAGCGCGGGGCAATCGTCGTCAACGATCCCGACGGGCTGGCGCGGGCGCAGAACAAGCTCTATCTCCAGGACTTCCCCGAGATGGTCCGGCCGACCACGCTGATCTCGAAGCATATCGAGGAGATCAGAACCTTCGTCGACGAGCACCCGGAAGGTGTCATCCTGAAGCCGCTGCAGGGCTCCGGCGGCAAGAACGTCTTCAAGGTCAGTTCCAGCCACGAGACAAACCTCAACCAGATCTTCGAAGCTGTCAGCGAGATGGGTTATGTTATCGCGCAGGAATATCTGCCCGCGGCAACCGAAGGCGACGTCCGGCTTTTCCTGATGAACGGCTTGCCACTCAAGCGCGGCGATACCTATGCCGCCGTGAGGCGAGTCCCGCCGGAAGGTGATTTGCGCTCCAACATGCATGTCAACGGCAGGCCCGTCGCCGCCGTCGTCACGCCGGAAATGCTCGCGGTGGCCGAACAGATGCGGCCGAAGCTGGTGCGCGACGGCATGTTCCTCGTCGGTCTCGACGTCGTCGGCGACAAGCTCGTTGAAGTCAACGTCTTCACCCCAGGAGCCCTGCCTGAAATCGCCGAACTGACATCGATCGAGTTCAGCGAGGACATCATGGCGGCGCTCGAACGGAAGCTCGACATCAAACGGGCCAATGGCGGCACACTTTCCAATCGCGAACTGGCCACGCTCTGACCTATAGCCAGCCCTCGTGACGGGCCCGGCGACCGGGGAAATCCTACCTTTCACACTGTCAAAGCCCTGTGCGCGCGGTATAAGCGGCCGCGCAGCCGGGCATCTTCGTGCTCCCAAACGAACATCACGGCTGCCGCCGGCGCGTCCAATGCGACGCCCTCCCAAGGCCCAAGCTCCGGCGTCAACGACATCATGAGGTAAAACCATTGGCAGGTATCATCACCAAGGGCGCTGAGCCCACGCGCGCGGCCTCATCCGCGTCACCGGACGCGACGGGCTATCGATTTGCCCTCTTCGCGCTCACCTCACTGTTCTTCATGTGGGGCTTCATCACGTGCCTGAACGACATTCTGATCCCGCATCTGAAGAATGTCTTTTCGCTCAACTACACGCAGTCGATGCTGATCCAGTTCTGCTTCTTCGGCGCCTATTTCATCGTCTCGCTGCCCGCCGGCGCACTCGTCAAGCGCATCAGCTACAAATGGGGGATCGTGCTCGGTCTCGTCATCGCCGCCATCGGCTGCGCGCTGTTCGTCCCGGCGGCAAGCTATCGCATCTATGCGCTGTTCCTCGGTGCTCTCTTCGTGCTGGCAAGCGGCATCACGCTGCTGCAGGTTTCGGCCAACCCCTATGTGACCGTGCTTGGTCCGCCGGATACGGCCGCAAGCCGCCTGACCCTGACCCAGGCCTTCAACTCGCTCGGCACGACGCTGGCCCCGATGTTCGGCGCAACGTTGATCCTGTCGGCTGCTGTCGTCGCCACCGCCGACGCGACGCCGGAGCAAGTCGACGCGCTGAGGCTCGCCGAAGCGAGCGCGGTCAAGTTGCCCTACTTGCTTCTTGCCGCCGCCTTCCTGCTGCTTGCTGCGCTCTTTGCCGCCCTGAAGCTGCCGACCGTCGAAGTGCATGACGAGATCGAGCCGATCACCGACGGCAAGTCGGCTTGGCACTACCGCCACCTGATCCTCGGCGCCATCGGCATCTTCGTCTATGTCGGCGCGGAGGTCAGCATCGGCAGCTTCCTCGTCAACTTCTTGAACCAGCCCGATATTGCCGGTCTCTCCGAAGCCGAAGCCGCCCATTATGTGATGTATTTCTGGGGCGGAGCGATGGTCGGCCGGTTCATCGGCGCGGTTGCGATGCGCTTCGTCGACGACGGCAAGGCGCTGGCCTTCAACGCAGTCGCAGCGATGGTGCTGTTGCTGCTAACCGTCTTTGCCGGCGGCAGCGTTGCCATGTGGTCGGTTCTGGCGATCGGGCTTTTCAACTCGATCATGTTCCCGACGATCTTCAGCCTGGCGCTCTACGGCCTCGGGAAATACACGAGCCAGGGCTCCGGCATCCTGTGCCTGGCAATCGTCGGCGGCGCGCTGTTGCCGTTGGTTCAGGGCGGCCTTGCCGACACAATCGGCATCCACCTCGCCTTCCTGATGCCCGTCGCCTGCTATGCCTATATCGCCTTCTACGGCCTGAAGGGACACAAGCCGACCTGATCTCAGAAGCCGCACTTCGCCGCCTCAGCGGCGAAGTGCTTCCAGCCTCTTGAATTGGCGCAGTTCCAGACGGAAACCGCTTCACATTTTCCTGGGATTGCCCTGGCGCCTAAAGCGACTCGTCGACGATGACGACCGGGCGCCCCATGGAGCAAGCCTCCACACGCGCCTCGACGCGGTAGACCGAGCGCAGCATGTCCGCGGTGATGACCTCATGGGTCGGACCGCTCGCCAACACCGAGCCGCCGCTGATGACGATCGTGTCGTCGCAGTAGCGCAGCGCATGGTTCAGGTCGTGCAGCGCGATCAGCACCGCCATGCCCGACTGCGCCGACAGGCGCTTCATGAAGCCGAGCACCTCGATCTGGCGGAAGAGATCAAGCGCCGAGGTCGGCTCGTCCATCAACAGCACTTCGGGCTTGCGCACCAGGGCCTGGGCGATGGAGACGAGCTGGCGCTGGCCACCGGAGAGTTCGCCGAGACCGCGAAAGGCGAGGTCGGCGATCCGGAGTTCGCCGAGCACTCGGTCGATCTCGGCGAGTTCGGCGTCCTTCACCTTCCAGCCGGAACCCTGCTTGGCCGACAGAAGCACCGACTCGTAGACGGTGAGCACGGCATTGGCGCCAGTATCCTGCGGCATGTAGCAGATGCCCTCAGGCCCCTTGGCGGTATCCGAAAGGTGGACAGTGCCGGGCCCGGACGTCAGGCTTGCGATGCGCTTGAACAGCGTCGACTTGCCGGCGGCATTGGGACCGATCACCGCCGTTAGGCCACCGCCCCTAAGGACACCTGTATTGACGTCCGACAGCACCGTGCGCCGGCCATAGTTCGCGCCGACCTTTTCCAGCGTCAGGCTTACCATGCGCGCCTCCTGTTGGTGAAAATCAGCACGAAGAAGAAGGGCACGCCGACGAGCGCGGTGATGACGCCGATCGGCAGCACCGCGCCCGGAATCAGCATCTTGCTGACGACCGAGGTGACCGAAAGCAGCAGCGCACCGCAGAGCACCGAGGCCGGCAGGAAGAAGCGCTGATCCTCGCCGACCAGCATGCGGGCGATGTGCGGCCCGACGAGACCGACGAAACCGATCGTGCCGACGAATGAGACCGGGATCGCCGCAAGCAGGCTGACCGTCATCATCGCCTCGAGCCTTAGCCGGCGAACATTGATGCCGAAGCTCGCCGCCTTGTCGTCGCCGAGCCGAAGCGCCGTCAGCGCCCAGGCGTGCCGTGCAAAGAGCGGCAAGGCGAACAGCAGCACGGCGCCGGTGATCCAGACCTTCGGCCAGGTTGCCTTGGTGAGGCTGCCCATCGTCCAGAAGACGACCGCGGCCAGCGCCTGCTCGGAGGCGAGGTATTCGAGCAGCGACAGCGCAGCATTGAAGGTGAAGACGAGCGCGATGCCGAGCAGCACGATCGTTTCCACCGTGACGCCGCGCATGGTGGAGGCGAAGTGGATGAAGAGCGCCGCCAGCATCGCCATCAGGAAGGCGTTGATCGGCACCATGTACTGGACTGCAACCGGAAAGACCGCGACGCCGGCAACGAGGCCGAGGGCCGCGCCGAAGCCGGCAGCGGCGGAGATGCCGAGCGTGAACGGACTTGCCAGCGGATTGGCGAGGATCGTCTGCATCTGCGCGCCGGCGACCGACAGCGAGGCACCGACCGTCACGGCCATCAGCGCGATCGGCATGCGGATGTCCCAGATCACTACCCGGAGCTGGTCGCTCACCGTTTCCGGCCGGAACAGCGCCGTCAGCACATCGGTAAGCGGATAGTTTGCAGGCCCAAGCGCCATGTCGACCGCGACGGACGCAAACAGCGCGCCGACGAGACAGAAGATCAGCACCAAACGACGCAGGACGAGCGCGCGGTAGCGCCCCCGTCCCTCAACGCCGGAAACCTGGTCGGTCATCGCAACCATCATTCACCACCCTTCGGAAGCGAGACGAAGTAGCCCGGGCGATATGTTACCGGCAGGAACTTCTCGTGAAACTCGCGGAAAGTCCGGTCCGGGTCGATGTCGGCAAAAAGCTCCGGCTGGAACCATTTGGCAAACTGCTGGATCGGAATGAACTCGTAAGGCGCGCCGTAGAACTGATGCCAGACGGCGTGCACGTTACCTTCCTTCACCGCCTTCAGGCCGGGAAAGCCAGGGCGCTGCATCAGACCGCGCAGACGCACCTTGGCCGCCGCCGCATCGGCGCCACGGCCGACGCTGACGAACTGGTTGAGATCGGATTCCGCCGACCAGTTGCTGCCGGTGATGATGACATGATCGGGATCACTGACGATGAGCTGCTCGGGATTTAGGTCGCCGAAGGTGCCCTTGATCACGTCCGAACCGATATTGTGGCCGCCGGCCTCTTCCACCATCTTGCCGAAATTGGCCGGACCGAAGGTTCGGCAGCAGACGACGTCGCCGGTGATACCGGGAGAGCGCTCGATGAAGACTTTCGGGCGTGCGATTGCCCCCGCCGTCTTCAGACGGTCCGTCACCAACGCGATCTGGGCATTGCGGTATTCGATGAATTCACGCGCCTTTGCCTCGGCGCCGAAGAGCTGGCCGAGGATTTCGACCGATTTCTCGCTGTTGGCAGCCGGATCGACGCGGAAGTCGAGATAGACGACGGCGATGCCAGCGGCCGCCGCCTTCTCGATGAAGCCGGATTCCTCGACGGCCTTCTCAGCCTCGAGGTTCAGGGTCAGCACATCGGGCTGCAACGCAATGGCCGCTTCGAGGCTGAAATCGCCTGAAGGGATATAGCCGAAACGCGGCAGCTTCTCGATCTCGGGGAAGCGCTCGACATAGGCGGCGTAGGAATCCGGGTCCTTTTTCACGAGGTCGTCGCGCCAGCCGACGATCGTGTCGAAGACATGCTCGCCTTTCAGCGCCGCCGCGACATGGATCTGCCGCGCCTCGCCCAGCAGCACGCGCTTGGCGGGCAGCGCGATTTCGACCCGGCGGCCGGTAACGTCGATGATTTCCGCGGCGCTAGCCGGCAGAACCGCCAGCACAATGGCGGCGATCATCGCCGACGCGATTTTCCTGAAGATCGGCATTCTCATTCCTTTCGATCGCGACGCTGCTGCTGTTCTTTAAATCGCATGCGATTTAAGGGCGAAAACATGCAGCAATTCAAAGTGCTACGGCGACCTTCGCGCGGTGCCGTAGAGACCTCCCCTCCTCCGGCTGTCGATGCGCTTACTTGCTGGTCGTCAGCGAAACGAAGTAGCCGCCCTCATAGGGAAGCGGCAGGAAGCGCTCGTGCAGCTCCGTGAACGTCGCTTCCGGGTCGAGATCGGCGAAGAGATCCGGATGCAGCCACTTGGCGATCTGCTGGATCGCGACGAACTGGTAGGGGTTGTTGTAGAACTGGTGCCAGATGGCATGTACCTGGCCGTCCTTGACCGCCTGCACGCCGGTGAAGGCCGGGCGCTTGGTCAGGTTTTCGAGCTTGCGGGCCGCTTCCTTTACATCCGCGCCATAACCGACGCCAACCCAGGCGCCGCCCGGCACGTAACCCTGCCAGTTGCCGCCGGTGATGATGATCTGGTCCGGGTTCGCGGCGATGATCTGCTCCGGATTGACCGTGCCGAAGGTGCCGGGAATGATGTCCTTGGCCATGTTCACGCCGCCGGCGAATTCGACCATCTTGCCGAAATTCTCGTTGCCGAAAGACATGCAGCAATCGTCGGAGTAACCGCCGGCGCGCTCGACGAAGACCAGCGGCTTCTTCGGATTGGCCTTCGCCAAAACGTCGGTCACCTTGGCGATGCTCTCGGCGCGGAACTTGATGAACTCTTCGGCCTTCTCCTCCTTGCCCAGCAGCTTGCCCATCACACGCATGCTCGGCTCGGTGTTTTCCATCGGCTTTTCGCGGAAGTCGACATAGACGAGCGGAATGCCGACCTTGGCGAGCTTCTCGATGTAGCCGGCTTCCTCCGTCGCCGTCTTGGCATCGACATTCATCAAGACAACATCGGGCTTTAGCGCCACCGCCTGCTCGATATCGAAAGTGCCGTCCTTCATGCCGCCGAAGGTCGGCAGCTTGGCGATATCAGGGTATTTCGCGAGATAGGCGGCGTAGCTTTCCGGATCGGCCTTGGAGAGATCGTCGCGCCAGCCGACGACGCGTTTGAACGGCTCATCACGGTCGAGCGCACCGAGGAAATAGATCTGGCGCCCTTCGCCGAGGATCACGTGCTCGACCGGTACATTGACCTCGACATCGCGGCCGGTCACGTCTTTCAGCGTCACGACATCAGCGAAGGCTGCCGTTGAAAAAAGCACGCAAAAGCCCGTGGCGGCCGCAGCCACCCTGTTGAAAAACCGCATTGTTTTCTGCTCCGCTGGAAAAATCGACGCGATCTAATGTTTCATGACTTTATTAGTCAACATTTATCTTTTAGAACGCCTCCAAACAGAGACGGCGGTATCGACATGAGCGATGTAACGGATCGGCAGAACTACAACCTGCGGGATGAGATTAAGGCCTACTGGTCGGAGCGCGCCGCGACCTTCGATCTGTCGCCGGGACACGAGATCTTCTCGGAGGAGGAGCGCGCCGCCTGGCACGCGTTGTTTCTACGCCACCTCGGACCTGGCTCCGACCGCGCCGCGTTGGACCTTGCAAGCGGAACGGGCGTCATCTCGCACCTGCTCGACGAACTCGGCTTCAAGGTGCAGGGCCTGGATTGGGCCGAACCCATGCTCGAACGCGCCCGCGAAAAGGCCCGCAATCGTGGCCGCTCGATCCGCTTTGCCCTCGGCGACGCCGAAAATACCATGGAGCCCGACGGCCATTACGATGTGATCGTCAACCGGCACCTGGTGTGGACACTCGTCGATCCGGCCGCAGCCTTTGCCGAATGGCTGCGCGTGCTGAAGCCGGGCGGCACGCTGCTCGTCGTCGACGGCGACTTCGTCAACTCGACGGCACTCGAGCGGCTGTTCTCGAAGCTCAGCGCCTGGGGACAACGCCTCGGCCTCTTCAGGGCGGAAACGCCGACCGGTTCACCGCAGATGATGGCGACGCATCGCAGCATTCTCTCCCGCGTGCATTTCTCCAAGGGCGCCCGCGCCGAGGCCGTCGTCGAACTGTTGCAGAAGGCCGGCTTCGTCGACATCACGGTCGACAGGGACCTGCGCGAAATCCATCGCACCCAGGCCAAGAACTGGAATGTCTTCAAGAGTCTGGCACGGCAGTCCCAGCATCGCTACGCTGTTCGGGCGGAAAAACCCTAGCAAAATCCTGCCATTGGGATTGCCCGACATCGGTTGATCCCCCACAGGATAGGACGGAATTTCGACAGCCCTGTCGTGAACGATGAACTGAAAAAGGTAGAAAAATGCGCGCTACAATCTTGTTGGCAATAGTTCTGGGCCTCGCCGCATGCTCCCAAACCGGCGGTGGCGGTTACAGCGGCAACTACGAAGGCGGCGACGGTGACTTCTATCCTGGGATCGTCGCTCCAAAGTAGACCCTGAACCATCGTAAACCGTGATCTAAGATCCCTTCCCGTCGACATTGTGCAATCTTGCGATTGGCGGGGTGGGTTCTCAATAGCTCGTCACTCGCAATGGCGTCATGCGATGCACTTGTGGAAGAACGTCGCAGGATCGCCCCGCTGGTGTACGGCCAGCCGCTCTAGCCGCCAATCCGTTCAGCCAGACGCCGCAAGCCTGGAATGTCCTTGAGCATCAGCTTCTGTCGTCCGCCCTGGACGAGGCCCTGCCCTTCCCAGGCGCTGAGGATGCGCGAGACGGTGTGCAGCGTTGTTCCGGTCATCTCGGCGATATCCTGGCGCGAGATCGGGAAGTCGATGCGGACGCCGCCGCCTTCCGGCTTGCCCGCCTGCTCCGCAAGGCGGAGAACCGTGTGGGCGACACGGCGCTCGACCTCTTCCGTCGACATTTCGCGGATGCGGGTATGCGCCTCGTCGAGACGCTGCCCGATCGTATGCATGGCATTGACGGCGAGGTGAGGGTTCTTCTCGACGAAGACGTTCCAGAGCTCCGTCGGCCAGGCGAGAACCAGGCTCTCGGTCGCCGCCGTCGCCGTTCCCGGATAGTCGCTGCGCTGCAGCGCACGGGCAAAGCCGAAGAGGTCGCCGGGATTGACGACCCGGACGATGATCTGCTGCCCGTCCTTGGTGACCTGGGTCACCTTCAGCCGGCCGTGCAGCAGCAGGAAGAAGAAGTCGGCCTGCGCACCCTGCTCGAACACGGCTTCGTTCTGCGGAACACGCCGCACCGTGGCGCGCGTCAGCAGCGAATCCAGTTCCTGATCGCTCATTTTCTGGAAAAGAGGGAGCGATTTGACGAGTGTGCGATCGAGTGCAGCCACTTTGGCATCCTGCCGTTTGAGTTGCTCTGCTCTAGCACAGCCCGGAACCCTGCAAAAGGACCACGGCGCCGCACGTCCTGTCAGATGTGCAAAGGACGCCATAGCACCGCGATTGCCACATGCTTTTGCCCCTAGATCGGTGACGATCTAGGGGCAAAAGCATGTATTGGACCTTGTGCCGGTTGAGAGGTGCGAGCCCCAGCGGGTCCACTGCCTGCGCCATGTCACCCGGCGCCCTGGAGCCGGCGTTCGAAGGCGTAGAGGAAGCCCGAATACCAGCGGCCGTCGCGCACCAACCGGAAGCCGAGATTATCGGGCGGCACGCCGACGGCGCAGCCGCCACTCTTCGGATCACGGATGAAGAAGCTCATCGATGCCCGGTGCTTGCCGTTGACGACGAAGATGCCGCAGGCGGGCTGCTCCTTCAAAACCTCACCATCGTCGCCGATCGTCACGCGGCGGTGGCAAGTCTCTGTCCATTCCCAGACATTGCCGTCCAGGTCCGCAACGCCGTACTCGTTCTCGCCGAAAGCGCCCGAAGGCTGCGGCAGCGGGTCCTTCGCCCGCTGCCGGCTCGCCTCGCGCTCGTAGTCCGCCAACCAACGCAGCGCCGGATTTTCCTTGCTGCCGTCGATCCCGAGCGCATCGTCAGGAAACTTGGAGCCGGCGGCAAAGGCCCATTGCTGGTCGGTCGGCAGACGCCAGATTTCGCCGGTCTTCCTGGTCAGCCATGCCGCATAGTCGTTCGCGTCGGTATAGTTGATCCCGGTCATCGGTACGCCCGACAGGCCGGCACCATGGCCGCCCTCCGGCTGCTGGCAGGCGCCGTCGGCGATGCAGCGTTCAAAATCCTGACGTGTCACCTGGTACTTCATGATCTCGAGCGGCTGCTCGAGCGCCGCAACGACGATCGGCGCATCGACAGCAAAGCCGTTCTTCAGGAAGTGTCCCTCCGCCCGATAGCTCATTTGACGCGGTGCGATCGTCACGGTCACCGGCGGCCTGATCGACAGGTCGACGCCGTCCTTGAGATCGTCGAACAGCCCCACCTTCGCCGAAAGCACGCCACCGATTGCGGCCAAAAGGACGGCCGGGGCTGCGAGCGAGAGGAGCGAAACCGCAGATTTCTTGTTGCTGGTCATGGGAGGCCTCCGGGGAAAGGGCACGCGCTGACGAGCGCGTGCCTTTGTTCGCGTGCGGGGTCGAGCAGATCGCGGCCCCGCAATCACCTTGCTTCAGCCGTCTACATCGACGCCGGCTTGACGACCGAAGTCATGAGGTCGTCGTTCCAATCGCCGGTGACCTTGAAGTGACCGGCAGCGCCCAGTTCGAAGGCCTCGATCAGGTTGTGGTTGACGTAGGCGTACACACCCGGCTGGCGGAATGTGTAGAAGGCAGCGCCCGCGGTTCCGCCCGGAATGAGCCAGGTTTCCTGGTCGAGATCCGGCGGATTGCGGAACTTGCCGGTCGCCCAGACATAGTCACCATGCCCACCGATCAGGTGCGGCCGTGTATCGCGGTTGGCCTGCGAATGGACGACGAGCACGCGCTCGCCCACCGCCGCCGTCAGGGCATTGTCGCCGGTCAGCGCGCCGACCGCGCCGTTGAAGACGATGTGGGTCGGGGTCAGCGTGCGCATCGCCTTCACCGCATCTTCATAGGCATCACCGGGGGTTTCGTACTTCTTGTAGTTCCCGGCCTCGTCCTTCGGCACGTAGAAGTCCTGCTCGCCGACATAGTAGATCTTGTCATAGGTCAGCGGCTGGCCCTTCTCGTCCTTCAGGCCTTCGCGCGGCAGCACCATGATGGCGCCGTTCATGCCCGAGGTGACGTGCCAGGGCACCATGCCTTCGGGCGCGCAATGGTAGACGAAGACGCCGGGCTTGGTGGCCTTGAAGCGAAGCGTGGTTTCCTCGCCCGGATTGACCTGCGTCAGCGCACCACCGCCCAGCGCGCCGGTTGCGGCGTGGAAGTCGATATTGTGCAGCAGCGTGTTGGTCGCCGGGTTGATCAGGCGGAGCTCGACATAGTCGTTCTCATGCACCACCATCAGCGGGCCAGGAACCGAGCCATTGAAAGTCATCGCGTGGATCTCGGTGCCTTCGCGGTCGATCACCAGCTTCTTTTCCTCGATCGTCATGGTGAACTCGACGACGCGCGGTCCGGTCTTGGCGACCTGTTCATGGGCGTGGACGAAAGGCGGCTTGACGAGATCGACCTTCACGCGCGGCAGGGTCGAGATGTCGATGGGGGCAGTGCCCGCTGCCGTGGCGGCGCCGGCCGCCTGTGCCGAAGCGGTATGGAGAAGCGGCGCAACCGCGCCCGCCAGGGCAGCGCCGGCAAGCATCGTCCGGCGGGTCATCTGAAGTTGTTCAGTCATCTTGCTCTCCTTCGACGCGCTCCAGCGGCCGGAATTGGCCTTCTGCGAAACGCGCCTGTATTCAACGAGTTAGGGTGGGCGACGCCGACTTGGGCGGCCTCACCTCCGGTCTCGACCACCGGTCCCCCAGCAGTCACAAAAGAAATAGAACCACAGACGAATCGCGTCTTTGTCTTGGAACAAATCGTTTCGAGGCGATCGTTTTTCTTAGTCCCCTATGAACACACCTGGCGAAGCGGGGCCGCGATACTTGCGTTTTCGCAAAGAGCCCCTCTGAAGCCATTGATAGATCAAGCCTCATCCGCAAGTCCGCAAGCACCCACGACGAGGACGACGATCATGTTGGACAGACTCATAAGACCGAAACCGAGCGGCGGCATCCCGCGCGGACTCTCCACCACCGGGCCGGTGCTTTTCTCCTATGGCTTCCGGCCGTTCTTTCTCGGTGCCGCGCTCTGGGCGATCGGTGCCATGGTGCTGTGGATCTCGGCACTGGTTTTCGGGCTCGATCTTGCCGGCAACTACGGCGCCGCCCACTGGCACGCGCATGAGATGCTGTTCGGCTTCTCCTCCGCCGTCCTCGGCGGCTTCCTTTTGACGGCGATCCCGAACTGGACGGGAAGGCTGCCGGTCTCCGGCGGTCCGCTCGCCGCCCTCTTCGGGCTCTGGGTGTTCGGCCGGATTGCTCTGCTATCGAGCGGTTTGATCGGCCTGCCTGTCGCGGCCGGTATAGAAGCGTTGTTCCTGCCGGTGCTCCTTTTGATCTGCGCGCGCGAGGTGATCGTCGGTCGCAAATGGAAGGATCTGAAAGTCATCGGCGGGCTGGTGCTCCTGTCCGCCGCCAACATCTGCTTTCACCTTTCGGTTCTCAGCGACCTCGACGTCGATGCCGCGGCGCGACTGGCGATCGGCGCCTACACCATGCTGATCATGATCGTTGGTGGACGCATTGTGCCGAGCTTCACGCGCAACTGGCTGAACAAGGTCGGGCGCACAAATTTCCCGGTGCCCTATAACCGCTTCGACACCGCGGCGATCCTGATCGGTGTCGCGGCGCTCGCTGCCTGGACCTTCGCACCTGATCACATCGTCACGGGGACGATCGCGCTTGTCGCCTGCGCCTTCCACATGGTGCGGCTGTTCCGCTGGCGCGGATGGGCGACCCGGCCGGAGACGCTACTCTTCGTGCTGCACGCAGCCTATGCCTTCGTGCCGCTCGGCTTCCTGGCCGTCGCCGCCGGAGCGGTCGAACTCCTGAGCGAATACCCGGTCATGCACGTGCTCACCGTGGGCGTGATTGCCTCGATGATGCTCGCCGTCATGACCCGCGCCAGCCGCGGCCACACCGGACGACCGCTGGTGGGATCAACACTCACCACCGCCTCCTACGTCGCCATCATGGCCGCAGCACTGATCCGGCCGCTGGCAGAGGTGCTGCCCGCACACTATCATCATCTGATTGCACTTTCGGGCGTGTTGTGGATTGCCGCCTTCGCGCTGTTCGCGCTCGAATACGGGCCGATGCTGGTCTGCGATCGCCGATCGCCCCGCGCGTCATCCTGACTGCACGTTCGAACCCAAAACAAAAGGCGCCGCATCAGCGGCGCCTTTTGTTTGTTGCAAGACAACTCTTAGAAGATGCCGCCTTGCGCGAATTCGATCGCGCCTTCGGCCATCATCTCAGGCGTCCAGGGCGGCTCGTAGGACAGGCGGACCTCGGCATATTCGACGCCGGGCACATACCAGACGCAGTTCTGTACGGCCTCCTTGAGGAAGGCCGTCGCCGGGCACCCCTTGATCGTTGTCGTCATGGTGACGCGGGCGATGCCACCCTCCTGAACGTCGATGTCATAGATCAGGCCGAGATCGACGACGTTCTTGCCCATTTCGGGGTCGATGATGATGCGCAGCGCATCGCGGATCTTCGCTTCGAGGTCCAGGGTATCAGGCGCCGACATGGGAGCGCCTCCCGCCGACGCGAATAAGGATCCGGTAGGTCTCACCGGTCGCATCGAAATTGCCGGCCCATTTGTGCCCGCGTTTGGCGAGCTCCGGATAGAGGAACAGCGGCTCGCGTGCGAGCAAGGCGAAGAGCACTTCACCCTCCGCCATTTTCTCGGCCGTCGCCAGAATGCGCACCATGGGCTCGGGCGGATCGAGCTCGGTCAGGTCGAGCTGGCGGCTCGGGTCGGGCCAGGTGTCGAGATCCGTTTCGCCGACCGAAAGCCGGATTTCGTCCACGTCTCCTTCGGGCGTGAACAGAACCTCCCAGTCGCCATTGTCGAGCGGTCGGTCCTGATGGGTGAAACCACGTCCGGCCATGACGCTGTAGAGCGGAACGGGCCGGAAGGTTGCAATCAGCTTCAGCGCCTGGCCCGGCGCCAGATTGTCAACGGCATTCATGATGGCCTGGAACGGGTCGCTGCCACCGCGCAACAGCGGTCGGACATCGAGTTCATAGGGATCTTGGCTCATGGGAACCTCCGTGAGGAATGGATGGCAAAAACAGGCCTGGTCGAACAAGTCCATCAGGCAATCGAAGTTCAGCCGGAACGTTGATCAGACGCCGTGTTCGCACGAACTCCAGGATGAGCGCATTGACGGCAATCAATTGGCCGAGGCTCGCAAAGCGAAAGAGGACAACACTACCGATCAGCAGGGCCAGAGTACCGAGCGCTACCGTCAGATAATAGAGCCAAAACCAGCGAAGGGCCGAGACCTCGACGACGAGGTCCTGAACCCTTGGCGTTGGCATACGCCCAAGCGCCGGCCCGTAGCATTCGAGCCAGGTCATGAACGGCACGATCTTGTAGAGCTGGGCAAGGCCCATGCCCGTCAGCCAGCCGAAGGCGACGAGATAGATAACGGCACCGGAACTAGCGTCGAGACGGCCGGTCGCGAGCAGCGCGACGAACAGCGCAGTCGCAGCGATCAACGACGCGAAGGCGCCGATGCTGGCGCGGCTGTTGAGCTCGATCGCCTTGCGGCGACGCTCCCGATAGATCCGCAGGATATCGGCGATATAGATCGCCACCACGGCAGCGCCGGAGCCAACGGCGAGGAGTAGGAGCGAGGAGCGACCGAAAGTACCCGCGAGAATGACCGGCACCGCCGCTGCAAGAAGGCCGAGGCAAAGGGCACCAAGCGCGAAGACCACGCGACTGCTTGTCCGCTCCTTGTCCGGCGACAGCATGAACATGGTCAAAAGCCGATAACTGACGCCCATGGTGGTGAAGCTCAACCAGCCGCACAGGCCCAGGGAAGCATGCAGTGAAAGCCCATCGATCGTCAGGTCGATCGCAGCTTCCGCATCGATCAACCCCGACAGTACCCCGGCATAGACGCCGCCGAGCAGCATCGTGCCGAAGAGCGCAGCAAGACCGACCGCGACGAAGCGGGCCGGGAGCGGCAGGGGGCGGGCATGCCAGAGCGTGGCTGCGAAAGCAAAGCCAAGCACCGAAAACCCGACAATTGAGAAAGCGGCTCCCACAGGAAGCAGCGTCACCGGAAGATCTATCGCGCCGGACAGGCTGACGAAACCAAGTGTCAGGCCGGCGATGCCGGCGATGAGGAAGAGGAGCGCCGGCAGCGCGACGCTCGGGAAGGAAAGCGGCCGGCCGACGAGGACAGGCACGAATTGCAGCAGCGCGCCGGTCATCAACAGGCTCAACCAGCCCAGGACGACGACATGCACGAGCGCCAGCGTTTCGGGCGCCTCGAGGGCCGAGACCGGGAAGCCGAAGCCGAGAACCATCATGGTCTCGCCAAGGACGAGAAAGATCAGCGCGGCCGCGAAGTAGGACAGCGTCCAGCGGGATAGCGTTGCTGCGAACATGGCGGTTCATCCCCTAGATCACGATGGCTTTGGTCGCGCCGACCAAAAACCAGAAACGTGATCGATTCTCGTAAGTTAGAGCGGGATGTGAGCGGAAGACCGCATACACTTTTCCCGATCCCGCTCTTGAGGCGTACCGTAGGCTCAGTGCCCGCCGCAGCAGCAATCGCAGCCGGAGGACTGCTGCCGGCCGATCTCGACACGCCAGACAGCCGGTCCCTGCTCCAGATACTCCCAGGTGAACTCGCCCGGATAACGCGTCTCCAGCTGGTAGTGCAGCGGGCGCGGATCGTGGTCGTTGATGATGATGAAGGCGCCGCCCTCGGCAAGGGCATTCAGCATGCCGAAGATTTTCGGATGGCGCTCCACCGGCGGAATGGTCCGCACATCGATGAAGGGCTTGTCGGTCTCTGCAATGGTCATGGTCATCCGCTCTAGGCGCCGTCGTTTGATGATGGTCCGGGAAACGCCGGCGCACACGCCCCGGATTTCCGCAGCCTAGCGGCGGCGGCACCGCGACATTTTGTCGAAGCGCAAACAAATCCCTGTTTGGCGAAGACCACCCCCGTCCTTGACTTTCCGCAAAGAGTTGCCGGGCCGCGAGGCCTAGAAAGGTGCATCCATCGGCACCCAGATGAGGACGAAATGTTAGCTTCCGCGCTCCTGAAATACGGTGAAATGCGCCTGCCGCGCTACACGAGTTACCCGACCGCCCCACGCTTTGCCGCCGCGGTCGACGACCACACCTACGGCGACTGGCTGAAGGCGATCCCCGAGGGTGAGGACGTGTCGCTCTATCTGCACATCCCTTTCTGTCGCTCGATGTGCTGGTACTGCGGCTGCCACACGACGATCACCAAGAAGGACGATCCGATCCTCGATTATCTCGACGTGCTGAGAGACGAGATCCGCAGGGTCGCCCATACCGTTGGCCGGCCGCTGCCGGTCGCAGAAGTGCACTTTGGCGGCGGCACGCCCACGATCATCGAGCCGCGCGAATTCCTGGCGCTGATGACGCTGATGCGCGAGCACTTCGTACTGTCGCCGTCGGCCAACGTCGCCGTCGAGATCGACCCGCGCCGGTTGACGCTTGCCATGGCCGAGGCGCTCGGCGAAGGCGGCGTCAGGCGCGCAAGCCTCGGCGTGCAAAGCTTCGATCCCGTCGTGCAGAAGGCGATCAATCGCATTCAGAGTGAGAAGCAGACGGCCGAAGCGGTCGCTCATCTGCGCGGCGCCGGCATTGGCGGGATCAATTTCGACCTGATCTACGGCCTGCCGCATCAAACGGTGCGCTCCTGCATCGAGACTGTCGAAGCGGCCGTCACGATGCGTCCGGAGCGGTTCGCCGTTTTCGGCTACGCCCATGTGCCAAGCTTCAAGAAGCACCAGCGCATGATCGACGAGACCGCACTGCCGGACAGTAGCGCCCGCGCCGAACAGGCGCTGGCCATCGGCGAGGCGCTTATCAAGGCCGGCTACCGGCAGATCGGCCTCGACCATTTCGCCCTGCCTGACGACGATCTCGTCACCGCCCAGGCGACCGGCCGGCTTCGCCGCAACTTCCAGGGCTATACCACCGACAACTGCGAGACGCTGATCGGTTTCGGCGCCTCGGCGATCGGCCGCTCGCGCGACGGCTATGTGCAGAACGAGGTGCCGCCCGGTGTCTATGCGAGCCGGATCGCCTCGGGCCGCCTCGCAACCACCAAGGGCTACCGGCTGACCGACGAGGACCGGCTGCGCGCCGCGATCATCGAACGGCTGATGTGCGATTTCAGTGTCGATATTCCCGCGATCGCCGCGGCGCACGGCCGGGACGGGCAGTCGCTCGTCGAAGGCAACGGCAAATTGGCCGAGCTGCGGCAGGATGGCGTGATCGATATCGCTGATGGCGTCATCACGGTCAGACCCGAACACCGCTTCGTCATCCGCGCGGTGGCGGCCGCCTTCGATGCCTATATCGACGGGTCCCAGAGGGTGCATAGCAAGGCGGCTTGAGCGATCTTATCCCGTCTTGAACGCGAAAGGCCCGGCGATTGCCGGGCCTTCTTGCCTTCTCGGCTGATTACCACCTCCACTATCCCACCAGATTGCGGTAGATCGCCGGCAGTGCCGCGGGCAGGCGCGAGATGTTGCCGACCACGGCGTAGCCGTTCTGGCCGAACATGGCAGGCACATAGGACTTCGCCTCGCGGTCGACCGTGACGGCGAAGGTGTTGATGCCGCTGCGCCGGGCCTCCGTGACCGCACGGCGGCTGTCTTCGAGCGCGAAGCGCCCCTCGTAATGGTCGATGTCGTTGGGCTTGCCGTCGGTCAGTACCAGCAGAAGTTTCTTGCGGTTCGGTTGTCGGCGAAGCTCGGCCGAGGCATGGCGGATCGCAGCGCCGATGCGGGTGTAATAGCCGGGCTTCAGCGCCGCGATGCGCGCTTCGACCAGAGGTCCCATCACCTCGTTGAAGGCTTTCACCGTTTCGACCCGCACCCAGTCGCGCCGTCGCGAGGTGAAGGTCAGGATCGAGTGGTTGTCGCCGCAGGCCGACAGCCCGTGCGCAAGGATCAGCAGCGCCTCCTTCTCGACGTCGAGCACCCGCCGATTGTCGGACCAGGAATCGGTCGACAGCGAAACGTCGACGAGGATCGTCACCGCCAGATCGTGCACCTGCGGCCGGCTCATCAGATGGATGCGGTCGCTGCCCTGGCCGCCGGCGGCGAGATCGGTGCGGGCGCGCACGACCGCATCGAGATCGAGATCGGCGCCGTCGAGTTGCGCGCGCAGCATCTCGTGCCGCGGGCGCAGCACTTCGAACTGGCGCCGCACCCGGCGGATCAGGCTCTTGCTTTCCTCCGTGAGCTCGGTCCGCTCTTCCTGGGCCGAGGCAGGCGTCGCCAGTACCCGGCAATGGTCCTTGAGGTATTGTCCGGTTCGGTAGTTCCATTCGGGATAGGTGAGCTCGGCCGTCAACGGCGTCGCATCGACGGCTTCCGGCGGCAGGTCGAGATCGAAGCGGAAGCGTGCCGAGGGGCGTCCCTTGCGCTCGCCAAGCGTCATGTCGTCGAGTTCCTCGGCCGCCTTGCTGTCGTGGTCGTCGCTGTCGTCGCCGGGACGGTCGACATTGACCATTTCGGCCATGGCGAGGATCTTCTCGAAGCGGTTGAGAATGAAGGGGCTGCGCTCCCCCTTGCGGTTTTCCGGATTTTCGCGCACGGCGATGTGGCGTTCGACTTCGGCAACCGCACTCTGAGTGCCCGGTGTCGCGGCGACATCCTCGTCGCGCGTGGTCGTCGTTTCTGTGCGCAGCAGCGTGTCCGGCCAAAGCGGCATCGGCAGGATCGGCAGGTAGCCGGGCGGCGCGCGATGCGGGAAGATCACCGGCAGCGTCGCATCCGCCTCACCTACGACCTTGCGCAACAGGCGCAGGATACGATTTTCGAGATGCCGCTCGATCGACGGCAGCGCGCCACGCTGCCGCTCGGCAAGCGTCGCCTCGGCCAGGCGCCGATAGCGCCGCCGGAGACCGGGGAACCGCTGGAATACTTCCTCGACCGTTTCCTGGGCGCGCGATACCAGCGCCAGGTCGCGACGGAGCGGATCGGTTTCGTCGATGGGGTCAACGGGCATCGTCGCCATATAGGCGACGAGCCAGTGATAGAGATCCCGGTTCAGGTCTTTCGTCGGAAAAATATCGATCTCACCCGGCAGCATCAGCGACGCGTGGTCGCGCGCCGGCTGAACGAGTTTCTCCTCGCCGAGCCCCATGCGCTGCCGCCAGCGCAAGCGATGGCCCGACGTGCGGCCGCGGGCTGGCACGATCTGCACCGCCGCCTCACCGCCGTGTCCGCGAAAGCATACCGCGAGCACCGGCATCATGTCGGCGAGCTTCACCGCCTCTTCCGGGTAGCGCCGCCAGGTTCTGGTATTGCCGACGAAGCGGTGCCAGGCCCGTCCGACGGTCTCTTCGAGCTCGAGGAAATCAAGCATGGTCCACCTCAGGCGATCAGCGAACCGGCCACTTCGAGAAGGGCTGCGCGCACATCCGGCTCGTCGGTGAGCGGCTCGATCATCGCTGCCCGCACCGCATCCCTGACCGGCATGCCGGCATCGATCAGCGAGGCGCAATAGACGAGAAGCCGGGTCGACACGCCTTCTTCCAGATCATGCCCCTTAAGCGCACGCAGCCGCTGCGCGAGGTTGACGAGCGGCGCCACCTGGCTTTCCAGCAATCCGCTCTCCTGGGAAACGACTGTTATCTCTTCGTTCCGCGGCAGGAAGTCGAACTCGATCGCCACGAAGCGTTGCCTTGTGCTGGGCTTCAGGCTCTTCAGAAGGTTCTGGTAGCCGGGATTGTAGGAAACGATCAGCATGAAGCTCGACGGGGCTTCGAGCAGTTCGCCGGTGCGTTCGAGCGGCAGCATGCGGCGATCGTCTGTCAGCGGGTGCAGGACCACGGCGACATCCTTGCGGGCCTCGACGATCTCGTCGAGATAGCAGACGCCGCCGTTGCGCACGGCGCGGGTCAGGGGGCCGTCGACCCAGACGGTGTCGCCGCCCTTCAGCAGATAGCGGCCGGTAAGGTCGGCGGCGGCAAGGTCGTCGTGGCACGAAACGGTCGAAAGCGGCAGGCCGAGCTTCGCTGCCATGTGGCTGACGAAACGGGTCTTGCCGCAACCGGTCGGTCCCTTGAGGAGCAGCGGCAGTTGCCGCACCCAGGCGCTTTCGAAAAGCGCGCATTCATTGCCGGAGGGACTATAGGCTGGAATATCGAGCGCCGCGCGGCTGACGGCGGTTTGGACAGGGCTCATGGCAAGTCTCCATGGTGGGAATTCTTGGGGGTGCCAGCGCGGCAAGCCGCGCCGGTTGGTTCGTCATTCAGCAGGCTGGACGATGCCGGCGAGCTTCTCGCTGCGCTCGCGACCGGGGACAAGAACCGCCCAGATGAACATCAGCGCCGAGATCAGTACGACGGCACCAGAGCCGAGGCGGATCCAGTAGAACAGCGCGAGCTGGTCCTGGACGTCCATGTAGCTTTCGCCGAGCACCCGCTGCAGGTGCGCCTGGAGGACACCGGCGAAGGTGAGCGCGAAGGTCATGACCGACATGGCGGTGCACATGGTCCAGAAGCTCACCATCGACAGCCACTGGTTATAGGGCGCGCGGCCGCGGATCTCCGGGATGGCATAGGCCATGACCGCCAGGTTCAGCATCACATAGGCGCCGAAGAAGGCGAGGTGTCCGTGGGCCGCGGTCACCTGCGTGCCGTGGGTGTAGTAATTCACCGAAGACAGCGTGTGCAGGAAGCCCCAGACGCCGGCACCGAAGAAGGCCATGACCGAACAACCGATCGACCAGAGGAGGGCTGCGCGATTCGGATGCTTGCGGCCGGCCTTCCAGGTCATCACGAAGGTGAAGATCACCATGGTGAAGAAGGGGGCCACTTCGAGCGTCGAGAACAGCGAACCGATCCACTGCCAGTAGCCCGGCGCACCGATCCAGTAATAGTGGTGGCCTGTGCCGAGAATACCGGAGAAGAGCGCCAGGCCGACGATGACATAGAGCCACTTCTCGACGACTTCGCGGTCGATGCCGTTGAGCTTGATCATCAGGAAGGCGAGCACCGATGCCATGATCAGCTCCCAGACGCCTTCGACCCAGAGGTGAACGACGTACCACCAGTACATCTTGTCGAGCGCCAGGTTGATCGGGTTGTAGAAGGCGAAAAGGAAGAAGATCGCCACACCCCAGAGCCCGAAGATCAGGATGTTGGTGACGGTGGTCTTGCGGCCTTTCAGCACCGTCAGCGTGATGTTGTAGAGGAACATCAGCGCGACGATGACGATTCCCACCTTGATTGCGAAGGGCTGTTCGAGGAATTCGCGCCCCTCATGAATGTGCAGGAGGTAGCCGACGACGGCGACGGCCGCGGCGATCAGGAAGATCCAGAACTGCGCAATGGCGATCTTCGTGCTGTAGAGTTCGGTTTCCGCCTCTTCCGGCAGCAGGTAATAGGTCGCGCCCATGAAGCCCATGAGCAGCCAGACGATCAGCGCGTTGGTGTGGACCATGCGCACGATATTGAAGGGCAGGAGCTCGGAGAGCGTATTGGGTAGGACATAGATGGTGCCGGCAAGCACGCCGAACAGCACCTGGGCGAGGAACAGGCCGAGCGCTCCGTAGAAGTAGAGCATCGCGACCTTCTGGGTTTGGTATTTCATGGTGTCACACTCCAATTGCTCTGCTCAACCCGCCTCGTTCGGCGGCCAGTTCTGGGTCTTGATGCGGCTCGTCCATTCGAGGAAATCGGCGAGGTCGTTGAGTTCCTGTTCGGAGAGGTTGAACTGCGGCATCTGTCGCCGCCCCTCGATGCCGGTCGGCTGGGCGGCCATCCAGGCTTTGAGCGTTTCGCGGGCGCCGTCTCGATCGGCCTCGCCGCCGAAGCGCTTCCAGACATTGCCGAGCTCGGGCGCGAAATAGGCGCCCTCGCCCAGGAGCGTGTGGCAGTTGATACAAGAGTTCTTTTCCCAGACGTGTTTGCCGCGTGCGACCGCATCGGTCAGCGTCGTTTCATCCGTCGAGGTCGTCCGCATGTAGTAGTGGCTGTGAGCTGTCAGCCCGACGAAGATTGCGAAGAAAAAGAAGGACCCGCCGTAAAAGACGTTACGGGCCCCGGTTTTGGTGAGGCGTTCTGCCATCACGTGGTCCTTTCGATTTCAGTTGGCCGCGAAGAGCGCGGCCGGCTGATCTGATCCCCTCCCCGTGTGGCGTCGGTACTTCCAACGCCGGCAACAATCGGGGCGAACCCATGTCTAGGGAAATCGGCGGCGGCTTCTTTGCGTTTCGGCAAACAAGTCGGCGGGTGAGCTCAGATGAAGAGAACAGTGCTCAACACCTGCTTCGCTGCGGCGAGCAGGACGAGCGTTACGGGCCAAATCAAAAGGCCTAACCGAAGGGCGGACGGCGCCTGCCTGAGCCCCATGAAATCGAGCGCGACGAACCGGCATTTGACGACGGCGAGCCCGAGCAAGACCGCGATGACGGGGGCTGTCCGCCCGGCGATCGCCATCAACGCCATGCCCGCGATCACGACCACGGCGAGCACGAGCCAGGTGTTGAACAATTGTCGGGGATTTCGGTCGGTCATGGCACTCACACGAGATAGACGAGCGGAAACATCACGATCCAGACGAGATCGATCACATGCCATAGCGTGGTGATCAGGGTGACGTTGCCGGATGCCGGGCGCCACGCAACGATGAGCAGCACAAAGGCACCGAAGACGACGTGCAGCAGATGGAAGCCGGTGACGAGGAAATAGAGTTCGAAGAAGGAGCCGAATGCAGGATCGCCGGCGACGCCCGCCTCCGTGCTGTATTCGAAGAGTTTGATCGCCACGAAGGCTAAACCGAAGAGCGCGGCGTTCACCAGCGCCCGCCGGCGCTGCCCGAACGACGCCCGCGGCCTTGTCGCCAGGGCCGCCTGCCAGCCGCTGGTCAGAAGAACAAGCGTGTTGATACCGGCAAGCAGCGGATCGAGATGTAAACGGGCGGCAACAAACGCGTCCGGCTGGACGAGACCGACAAGCAGAAAACCGGCAAGCAGAATGCCGAAGGCGGCCAGTTCACTCCAGACGAGCACCCAGAGCAGCAGGGTGTCCGTCGTGTCCTCTTCCGCCGTCGCGGCAATCGGATGACTGCGCGCATCCATGTCAGCGCCTCCATGGGCTAGAGAGGGATGCGGGCGGAAAACCGCACACACTTTTCCTCATCCCGCTTCAAAAACTTGAGGCTTGAGCTAGGCACGGGCGCCCACCCTGTCTTTGCGATTGAGCAAAGAAGGCGGCAGGGGGCGGGGCTATTGGCGGGAAACAAAGGAGCCTTCCGATGACAGACGCACAGATCGGCCTTTCCGTCGCCACCCCCATCATCATCGTCTTCGCCCTGGTGCTTTATCGTATGGGCGTGCTTCAGCGCGGCGCGACGCTGTCGGCGATCCTCTCCTCCGTTGCAATCGCGATCGTTCTCTTCCTCGATCGCTAAGGCGCGAAGTCTTCCGCGGCGCCAGCTGCCTGGACCTACAGCGCCGCGCGTCTTATCAGACGCGCAAAGGTCGCTGTAGCACTTTGATTTTCTGCATGTCTTTGTCCTTAAATCGAGGTCGATTTCAGGAGACATGCAGTAAGGGAGTGGACTCATAACCACGCTCGCGGACGGCTTGTCAGAGTCAGCTTTTGGAGCGGTGAGCCGCCCTTCCAAGTCATGCTATAATCGGAGTTCGAGCCTCGCGGTTGACACATGTCAGCACTGCTCAGCTTCGGTTTCTTCCGCATCCAAAACTGGGCGCGTGTCGCGGGCGCGGAGCGATGCAGAAGAGTTCAGCCTGACGAGCTGCCCTCTCTCACGGACTAGGGGAGGATCAGGGTATGATCGACCAATGGCTATTCAAGAGCGAGACTTACGATAACTGCAATTGCGCCATGAACTGCGGCTGCCAGTTCAACCTGCCGAGCACCCACGGCTATTGTCAGTCCGCTTTCGTCGGCAACATTGTGGAAGGCTACTTTGGCGATACGCCGATAGCGGGCCTGAACTGGGCGGCGATGTACAAGTGGCCAGGTGAAATCAAGGATGGAAACGGCCAGCGCCTGATCGTTATCGACGAGCGTGCGGATCAAGCGCAACGGAGCGCGCTTGAAGCGATCATCTCGGGCGAAGCAGGCGCACCACTCAGCAATCTGTTCTCCGTGTTCGCCTCCACATGCTCGGAGTTTTGCGAGACATTGTTCCTGCCGATTCATCTTGAAGCGGACCTGGAACTCAGAACCGCCAGAGTAGAGATACCCGGCGTCATGCGTAGCAGCGGTCGGCCGATGATCAACGAGTTTACTGGTCAACCGTTCCACATTGCGATGGCACGTCCGAGTGGCAGTTTCGAGTTTACCTACGCAGAGATCGGGCTAGGTACGACTGCGGTCACCGGAGGTATGGAGATGGCCTACGAGGATTCATGGGCGCATTTTTGTGTTCACCACTTCAATCAGAATGGTTTGGTCCGCGAAAGATCAAGACTGACTGCATGGCTTGATCGATTGGCACCGCGTCCGTGAATGACGCCGACGGCCCGGCCAAAGGCCGCGGCCGTGTTCCGGGCTTGCAAACTCAAAGTCACAATCTGATCGAGGTGACAAGGACGCCCGTCGCCAACGCGTGCCCCACACACACCTTGTTCGTCTGCGCGAGACAAGTGTCTGAGCCGTGAACGGTCACGCCGCAGACTTTGAGAAATGTCAAAGAGGACCGTTGCCGTTGGGTGTAGTTCAAGCACGACACCCAACGGAGCAGATCGATGCAGCAGCAATTTTCGGAACACCACGAGCTGGGACAGGCTTACCGCGAGCTTCTTTCGCTGTGCGATCGCCTCGAGACGCTCGCCGATTCCATTCCGCGCCGCATCTACCTGACAAGCTGCCGCGTGATCATGACGGAACTTCCGGAAAAGCTCCGGCGCGTCCACGCGCTGGAGGAAATGATCCTGTTTCCTGCAGTCGAAGAACGGCGAGCGACTGATGATCGCGACGCCTTGATCGCCCGACTGCGCGCCGAACACGACCAGGACGATCGGGCAGCCGCCGAACTGGTGCACGTGCTAAAGGCCGTTCTCGACAACAGGGCTTCGCTCAGCTGGGATGCGATCGGCTACATGTTGCGGGGCTTCTTCGAAACCGTTCGCCGCCACGTGGCAACGGAACGCCTGCTTCTCTGGCGCCATGCGTAAGGAGATCGACATGACCTATTTCCTCCTCGCCTTCGCCGTCTTCCTCCTGCTCCATCTCGTGCCGGCCTGGCCGGCGCTGCGCCAGAGCCTGATCGACCGGCTCGGTCGCTCGACCTATTTTGCGGTCTATTCGCTTCTGTCGGTTCTCGCTCTCGGATTCGTCTTTCACGCAGCGCTGCAGCTCGATTTCATCCCGCTCTGGGAACCGGCCGCCTGGCAGGCGTGGATGACCTTCGTGCTCGCGCCGCTAGGGATCTTTCTCGTGCTGGCCGGCCTCTTCAGCGAGAACGCGCTGTCGATCTCGATCTACCAGGGCAACGAGCGGCCCGGCGCCATCGTGACGATCACCCGTCATCCGGTGCTCTGGGGCTTCCTCCTCTGGGCCGCCGGTCACATCGTGCCCAATGGCGACCTGCGCTCGCTCGTGCTTTTCGGCGGCTTCGCGCTGTTTTCCGTCGGCGGTTTTTTCATGCTCGAAAAGCGCGCACGCCGTCGTCTCGGTGACGGCTGGCAAGCGGCCTCGAAGGGCACATCGGTCTGGCCCTTCGCAGCGATTATTCGGGGCGAAACCCGTTTGCGTGCCGATCCGGTGATGATCATCGCCGCCTTTGCCACCGTGGCGATTGCCGTCTGGCTACTGCTTGGCGGTCACGAGGTCCTCTTCGGCGCCGACCCGCTGCTCCAGGCTGCTGCCTTCGACTAGCCTTCACCTTGCCAGGCCTTTGCCAGCGGGGCGATCGGCAGCGCCAGGAGGTCGATAGCCCGCGCCGCCAGATGGTCGACGATGGCGTCCACGGTTTCAGGTCGATGGTAGAAGGCCGGCACGGGCGGCATGATGATCGCCCCCATTTCGGTGACGGCGCACATGTTGCGCAGGTGACCGAGATGCAGCGGCGTCTCTCGCGCCATCAGTATCAGCCTGCGGCGCTCCTTCAGATGCACGTCGGCGGCGCGAACCACGAGATTGTCGGCCATGCCGGCGGAGATAGCCGCGAGCGTACGCATGGAGCACGGAGCAATGATCATGCCCGCCGTCGAAAACGACCCGCTCGCAATCGCCGCACCGATGTCGGCGTGGTCATAGGTGCGGGTAGCCCTACGTAACAGCGACGGAAGCGCCTCCGCGCCAACCTCGTGCGCGAGTGTGCGGTGCGCCGCCGGCGACAGGACGAGATGCATCTCGACGCTTTCGATATCGCTGAGCCGCTCGGCGATGCGCACCGCAATCGCTGCACCGGAAGCACCGGTGACGCCGAGCACGATCTTCATTCGGGTCATCGTGTCAGTCCTCCAAGCCCGAGACCGGCCCAGATCGCATCGACCTGACCGATGACCTCTGGCGACATTTCGAGGACCCGCCCCCAGTCGCGATCGGTTTCGGTGCCTATCTTGTTGGTGGCGTCGAGCCCGAGCTTGCCGCCGAGGCCAGAGCGCGGCGAGGCGAAGTCGAGATAGTCGATCGGCGTACCCTCGATCACGGTCACGTCGCGGCTGGCATCGAAACGAGTCGCCAAGGCCCACATCACATCGGACCAGTTGCGCACGTCGATATCGGGATCGACGGCGATAATCAGCTTGGTGTAGCTGAACTGCGGCAGCATCGACCAAAGCCCCATCATCACACGCTTGGCCTGTCCCGGGTAACGTTTGTCGATCGAGACGACCATGGCCCTGTAGGAACAGGCTTCCGGAGGCAGCCAGAGATCGGATATCTCCGGAAACTGCTTGCGAACCAGCGGCACGAACAGCCTGTTCATCGCTTCACCGAGCCGCGAGGGCTCATCCGGCGGCCGGCCGGTATAGGTCGAGAGATAAAGCGGGTTCCGGCGCATGGTGATCGCCGACAGACGCATGACCGGGAACGGCTCGACCGAATTATAGTAGCCGGTGTGGTCGCCATAGGGACCCTCCTCTACCGTTTCGACGGCAGAGACGGTGCCCTCCAGCACGATCTCCGCATTGGCCGGCACCGAAAGCGGCACGGTCTTCGCCTTCACAAGCTGTGTCCTGCCGCGCCTGAGCAGTCCTGAGAAATTCAGCTCGCTCAACCCGTCGGGCAGCGGCATGACGGCAGCTAGGATCGTTGCCGGGTCGGCGCCAATAACGACCGCTATCGGCATATCCTGACCCAGCCGTTGCCACAGACGGTGGTGGCGGGCGCCGCCGCGGTGCGCGAGCCAGCGCACGATGGCACGATCGGGGCCGAGCACCTGCATGCGATAGATGCCGACATTGACATCCAGCGGATCATCCGGGGCGCGCGTGATCACCAGCGGCCAGGTGATGAGCGGCGCCGGCTCGCCCGGCCAGCACCATTGGACCGGCAGGCGCCCGAGGTCGATTTCGTGATCACGCCAGACGACCTCCTGGCAGAGTGCGCGCGTTACCTTTCGCGGCCGCATATACATCGCCGATCTCAATAGAGGCAGCCGATCCCAGGCGTCGCGCAGCGACTGCGGCGCTCTGGGGTCGCGTAGTTCCGCCAGTTCGGCGGCAAGCGCATCGAGCCCTCCCGGCATCAGGCCGAAACCGCGTTCGATCCGGCGTTCCGACCCGAAGAGATTGGTGAGAAGCGGGATCGGCTGCACGGCGCCAGAGGCATCGACCGGCTGCTCGAAAAGAAGCGCCGGCCCGTCGTCCGCAAGCACGCGGCGGTGGATCTCGGTCACCTCGTGCACCAGCGAAACCGGCCGTGAGATGCGCTTCAGGTCGCCCTCGCGCTCGAGCGTATCGACAAATTCCTGAAGCGTTGCAAAGCCCTGGGACGGGCGGAAGGTCCTGTTCATGGAGCCTGTTTGTGGCGGCGAATGGCCCTTGTCTTTGACGTGGCGCAAACAACCGGCGGCGGCGGGCGACTAGCATGCGCCGCATCGTCCGATTCCGTCGCTTCGCAGGTAGCCCCAAAAGGTAACAATGTCACTTCCGCTCGCGATCACCGCACCTCTCAGCTTCGTTCCCATCATCGCCATCGAAAGCGTGGTGCAACGTGTCTTCACCCGCGTGATCGAGACCCATCCCGGCCTCTTCGATCGCTTGGCTGACCATGCCAACAAACGCTACGCCTTCCTGCCCTCAGATCTGCCGATCGGCTTTCTCGTCGAACCGGCCGTGCCGCGCATTTCCGTCCATCGCAAAGGGCGCGCGCCGGCTTCCGATGCCTGCATGGAAGGCGAATTGGTGCTGCTGCTGGCCCTGCTTGAAGGCCGTATCGATGGCGACGCCGTCTTCTTCTCGCGTGATCTCACCGTCAGCGGCGACATGGAGGCGATGCTGGCGCTGCGCAACGCGCTCGACGATTGCGAAATCGATCTCCCACGCGATCTTGCTGACATGAGTGGGCCGTTCGCACCGCTCGTGCGCCGCGCCGGGGAGGAAATCCGCGAGCGCGCACTTGGCCGTGTTGTCAAGGAGGAGGCTCCCCAATGGAACTGATCTGCCCCGCCGGCACGCCGGCCGCCTTCCGCGAAGCCGTCGATGCCGGCGCCGACGCGGTCTATTGCGGTTTTCGCGACGAAACCAACGCCCGCAATTTTCCCGGGCTGAACTTCTCCCGAGAGGAGCTTCGGACGGCAATTGCCTATGCCAAGCAGCGCAAGGTGATGACCTTCGTCGCGATCAACACCTTCATGCGCGCCGGCCATGAGACGCTCTGGCACCAGGCGGTGGACGACGCCGTGGCACTCGGCGCCGATGCCGTCATCCTCGCCGACGTCGGCCTGATGGCCTACACGGTCGAACGCCATCCGCAACAGCGGCTGCATGTCTCCGTGCAAGCCTCCGCCTCCAATGCCGATGCCGTTCGGTTCCTTGTCGAGGCTTTCGCGGCAAAACGCGTCGTGCTGCCGCGCACACTGACGATCGCCGACATCGCCCGCCTCGCCAGGCAGATCGATTGCGAGATCGAGGTCTTCGCCTTTGGCGGCCTCTGTGTCATGGCCGAGGGGCGCTGCTCGCTCTCTTCCTACGCCACGGGCAAGTCGCCCAACATGAACGGCGTCTGCTCGCCCGCAAGCCATGTGCGCTACCGCCAGGACGGGCGCGAACTCGTCTCCGAGCTCGGCGACTACACGATCAACCGCTTCCCGGCCGGAGAGGCCGCCGGCTACCCGACTCTCTGCAAGGGGCGCTTCGATATTGCCGACGAACGCGGTTATGCCTTCGAGGATCCGGTTTCGCTCGACGTGATGGACCATATCGATGCGCTGCGCAGCGCGGGCGTCAGCGCGCTGAAAATCGAAGGGCGGCAGCGCGGCAAGGCCTATGTTGCCGAGGTCGTCTCGGTCATGCGGCGGGCACTGACCGTCGGCGCCGCCGAGCGGCCCGCTTTGGTATCGCGGCTGAAAGCGCTTAGCGAAGGCCAGAAGACGACAACAGGCGCCTATGAGAAGCGCTGGAGGTAATCGGCCCATGACCACATCTACGAGCCCATCCAAGCCCGCCTTGAGCCTCGGCCCGGTCTATTATCTCTGGGACGGCCCCAAGTGGCGCGACTTCTACTTTCGCATCGCCGACGAGGCGCCGATCGCCCATGTAACGATCGGCGAGGCCGTGTGCTCGAAGCGGCTGCATTTCATCGAGCCGCATGTCGGAGAGGTCATCGAGCGGCTGGAGAGTGCCGGCAAAGAGGTGAGCCTCGCCTCGCTGGCGCTGGTGACGCTGGAACGCGAAAGCCAGCTCGTGCGCGGGCTGGTGCGTGACAGCACCTACCCGATCGAGGCCAACGACCTATCCGCGCTGCACCTGCTTGCCGGCAGGCCGCATTCGGTCGGTCCGCTGGTCAACGTCTATAACGGCGCAACCGCCAGGCTATTGGCATCGAGGGGCGCGACGAGCATCTGTCTGCCGCCAGAACTGCCGATGGCGTCGGTGCGCGGCATCATCAAGGACAATCCGGGCCTCGCTTTCGAGATCTTCGCGTTCGGTCGCGTGCCGCTGGCGATCTCGGCGCGCTGCGCCCATGCCCGTTCCAAGGGCCTGATCAAGGACAATTGCCAGTTCATCTGCGGCGAGGATACGGATGGCCTGACCGTCGAGACGCTCGACCGTCAGCCTTTCCTCGCACTGAACGGCGTGCAGACCATGTCGCACACCTGCCAGGCGCTGATGCAGGAACTGCCTGAACTTGCCGCCGCCGGCGTCTCCCGGATCCGGCTGTCCCCACAGGACTGCGACATGGTCGCCGTCGCCGAGATCTATGGTGACGCGATCGTCGGCCGGCGCGCCATCGACGAAAGCCTGGCACGCCTCGAGTCTGTCTATCCGGGAGTCCCGTTTTCCAATGGCTTCCACCACGGCCAGACGGGAGCGGCCTGGGTTAAGGTACCAGCGTCCTTGGCGATCCCGGCTGCCTGAGTCGCGGGCCGGCCACACTTCTGCCGGGCGGCGAAGCAATGATGCCGACTTCCGTCACATCGCCTCGTCCCAATGGCGGGTGGGCTGCACTACGCCCTTGGTGAACAGGAAGCAGCCATAAAGGCGCGCCTCGCCGGTCACGATGACGCAATAGGCGCGTCTTGCTTCCTCGTAGAAGGCGAAGCGCTCGATCGCGTATATCTTCGGCGCGTCGCCATCCGCCCGTGCGATTTCGGCCTGCACCTCCAGCTGGACATCCGGCAACTCCCCCGTCTTGGCTTCTGGCGCCATTCGAGCGGCGGAAGGCTGCAGCGGCGTATCGAGCGGCATGACGGAGAGGATGGCTCTGGCTGCGCGCGCAGCCGAAACATTGGCAATGTGCAACGGCAGGCCAAGCCGGGTGTTGCGGGCAATCGTGTCGGCCGGAAAGTTCGCGTCGACGAGTGCGATCCGGTCTCCGTGGCCCATGGAGCGAAGCGCGTGCAACACGTCCGCATTCAGCGCAGGGTCAACATTCATAAGCATCAGCCTATCCTTTCCTCAGCTTGTCTCTGCCCACTGAAATCCGGGCACGAAATTGCAATGCGTGCGGGCCTCGTCGCCCCAGCAGCGCGCATGAACGTTTCTCGTTGGTTGGGAGCGGGCGGCAAGCCGCCCCGATCAGATGCCCGTCAGCCGCTCGCGATATTTGTCGATGATCACGGCGAGGATGATGACGACGCCTGTTATCATCTGGCGCATGAAGTCGCTGAGCCCGAACAGGATGAGGCCGTTGGCCAGAACCCCGGTGATGCAGGCTCCAAGCAGCGTTCCGATCACGGTGCCCCGACCGCCGTTGAGGCTGGTGCCGCCGATGATGACGGCGGCGATGGCGTTCAATTCGAAGCCGATGCCGATGATCGGGCTGGCGATGTTGAGGCGTGCCATGTAGACCATGGCGGCGATGCCGACGAGCGCGCCGGCGATGGTGAACGCCGCCACCTTGTAGAACATCAGCGAGTGGCCGGCGAGGCGCACGGCCTCCTCATTGTTGCCGATGCCATAGAGCAGCCGGCCGAACACCGTCTTCGACAGCACGAACCAGGCGATCGCAACGAGCACCAGTGCGATCAGGAAGACCACGGGTATGCCGAGGATCATCTGCGAACCGAAGGCATTGAAGCTCGGCGGGAAGGAATAGATCGTCCGCGCATCCGTCACCTGAAGTGCGGCGCCGCGCGCGATATTCAGCATGCCGAGCGTGACGATGAAGGAGGGCAGCCCCCAGAAGGCGCTGATCCAGCCATTGAGGAAGCCGCAGACCACGCCGGTGCCGACGGCCGCAAGGGTCGCAAGGGCTACTGCCTGAAACACAGAGAGGTCGGGGATCGTCAGCACCGTGCCGCCGACGACGGCGCAGAAGGCGAGCATCGAGCCGACGGAAAGATCGATGCCGCCGATCAGGATGACGAAGGTCATGCCGACGGCAAGGATGAGGTTGATGGTGATCTGTGTCAGGATATTGGAGATGTTGTTGGGCGTCAGGAAGTGCTCGGTGCTGACCGAGAAGAAGACGATCAAAAGCAGCAGCGCCAGGCCGATACCGGTATCGCGCAGGAGCACCTTCGGCGACCAGCCCGTCAGCCGGCGCGTATCGGCAGTATCGCTCGCTTGTGTCTTTTCGAGTGCTTGCATCTCAGTGCCTCGCCTGTTGCTGCTCGCCCTGGTAGGCATATTGCAGGATACGTTCTTCGGAGAATTCCGGCCGCGACAGTTCGCCGACGACGCGGTGCTGCGACATCACCAGGATCCGGTCCGACAGCGTCATCAGCTCCGGCAGTTCGGACGAGACGATCAGGAGCGCGAGACCGCGTTCGGCGAACTGGCGGATCAGCGCATAGATTTCGGCCTTCGCGCCGACGTCGACGCCGCGCGTCGGTTCGTCGAGCAGCAACACCTTCGGATTGCGCGCCAGCCACTTGGCGAGCACCACCTTCTGCTGGTTGCCGCCGGAAAGCGTCGCGGCATTCCTGCCCGGCCCGCCATATTTCAGCTTGAGCTCGGCACCGAGCCGCTCCGTCACCGCGATCTCGGCCTTCCTGTCGAGGATGCCGGCGCGCGACACGTCCGAGAGAGACGCCAGCGTGACGTTGGTTGCGATCGGCATGTTGAGGATCAGCCCCTCTTCCTTCCTGTCTTCGGTGACGAAACCGATGCCGGCGTTGATCGCCTCGCGCGGCGAACGGAAGGAGATGGGCGCGCCTTCGAGGCGGAGCTTGCCGGAGAGCGGCAATTCCGCCGCGGCGATCGCGCGCAAAAGCTCGGTCCGGCCGGAGCCGACGAGGCCGGCAATCCCGAGGATCTCGCCCTTGTGCAACTGAAGCGAAATGCCTTGGGCATGGGGCGATTGCGGATGGCGGAAGTTGACGAGCGACAGCGCTTCTTCGGGGCGCGCCAGCGATGCCATCTCGCTCGCCATCTGCTGCTGGAGCTTCTTGCCGACCATGGCGCGCACCAGTTCGTCCTGGTTGGTATCGGCAATCGGGCGCGAGAACACCGTCTCGCCGTTGCGCAGCACCGTCACCCGGTCGCAAATGCGGAAGACCTCGTCGAGGTGATGGGAAACGAAGATGATCGACACGCCGCGACTGCGAAGCTCGTTGATGATCTTGAACAGCCGCTCGGTCTCGCGCGACGTCAGCGTTGCCGTCGGTTCGTCCAGTATGAGGATGCGGCTTTCCGTCATCAGCGCTCTGGCAACTTCGACGAGCTGGCGATGGGCGATGCCGAGCCGCTCGACCGGCCAGCGCACGTCGATATCGCTGAGCCCGATGGCGTCGAGCGCGGCACGCGCGCCGGCATGCATCTCCTGCAGCCTGACAACGCCGAGTGCATTGCGCGGCAGATGTTCGATGAAGATATTTTCCGCCACTGAGAGATAGGGCAGCAGGTTGAATTCCTGGTGCACGACCTGGAGGCCGTTGGCCTTGGCCTCGCGCGGCGTCGTCGGCGCGTAAGCGCGGCCGGACAGGTTGATCTCGCCTTCGTCCGGACGGACGATGCCGCAGAGCACCTTGATCAGTGTCGATTTGCCGGCACCGTTCTCGCCGATCAGGCCATGCACTTCGCCTGACTCAATAGAAAGGCTGACGCCGTTCAGCGCCTTGGTGCCGCCGAAGGCCTTCCTGACATCGTGCAGCTCCAGAACGGGCCGCGTCGAAATGTCAGCCGCAACCGCGCGCACAGATTCCGTGTTCATCATAATCTAGCCCTTTGAAACGCAGCAGTTCCGAACGGGAGCCAATCGCATCCCGCGTCCGCTGTTCCTGCCTAAGCCGCACCGGGCGACACCCGGTGCGGTAGAAGCAATCTCTGGGCTATTTCACGTCGTCCTTGGTCACGAGTTTGATGTCGGTCTTGACCCAGCCTTCAAGCTTGGGACCGCCGGCGACGACGGCGAGCGCCTTGTCGATCGCATTGGCCGCCATCTCCGAGCCGAACTGGTCGACGGTCGCGAGCAGCTTGCCGTCCTTCAGCATGGGCGCGACCGCTGGCACGTTGTCGAAGCCGACGACCTTGATGTCATTGCGGCCGACCGCATCGAGCGCCTTGACCACCCCGATCGCCATCGAATCGTTGGCCGCGAGCACACCCTGGATATCGGGATGCGCCGTCAGCATGGTGGAAAAGACGGCGTTCGCCTCTTCCGTTTCCCAATGAGCCGTGCGGGAATCGAGAAGATCGAGCTTGCCGGCGGCGACCGCGTCTTCAAAACCGAGCTTGCGCTGCGCCGCATTGTCGGCGCCCGGGTTGCCTTCGAGGATCACGACCTTGCCGCCGGCGCCAAGGTCCTTGGCGAGCGCATCGCCGACCATCTTGGCGCCGCCGCGGTTGTCAGGCCCGACGAAGGCGAGGTCGACACCCGCATCCTTCTTCGCCTGCTCGTCGAGCGAGACGTCGAAGTTGACGACGACGATGCCGGCGTCCATCGCCTTCTTCAGCGGCGCGACCATGGCGCGGGAGTCGGCTGGTGCGATGACGATCGCGTCGACGCCTTGGGTGATGAAGTTTTCGACGCCGTTCAATTGGCTCTCGAAATCCGTCTCGTTCTGCATGCCGATGGCTTTGAGCTCGTAGTCGCCCCGCTTCTTTGCATGCGCCTCTGCGCCTTCGAGCATGTTCTTGAAGAAGTCGTTGGCAAGCGACTTCATGACGAGGCCAACGACGGGTTTGTCGGCGGCCATCGCGATCGTCGGGAGCGCAGTGGCAACAGTGAGCGCGACGATAGATGCGAATCTTGAAAGCTTCATGGGTTCTCCTCCGGTGAAACGACGGTCCTCCAACCATCGATGAAACGTTTCATCAAGTGAATGCGAATGAACCGCTTCTGCCGCCAAGAAGAGCGAAACATCTCTCTGCTGTCAATATGAAACGTTTCATCGCGGTGAAATTTGTGCTGGAAGTCGCTATCTGTTGCCGGCATTCTCTGATTTAACAGGAAGAAACCAGCCGCCACCCGATGCCCCGGGGGCTTGCGATAACGCTTTGATCTGCTGCATGATTTCTAACCGCAGCCGATGCGGAAAATGGGATTGGAGCCGACCGTTTGAACCCGACGATAAAGGATGTTGCCCAGCGTGCCGGTGTCTCCGTGGGCACCGTTTCGCGCGTCCTTGCCAAGAACAAGACCGTCAGCGAAGACATCCGGAAGAAAGTGGAAGCAACGATTGAGGCAATCGGCTATCGCCCGAACATCCTCGGCCGCAGTCTCAGGCTCGCCAAAACCGACATCATCGGGCTCGTCGTGCCCGATATCACCAATCCCTTCTTCGCTGAGCTTGCCAAGCATGTCGAGATGCTTGCTTCGGCCGAGGGATATTCGGTCCTGCTCGCCAACACCCATGACGATCCGGAGGCCGAAAGGCAGCAGATCGAGACACTGCTCGGGCGCCTGCCCGCCGGCTTGATCCTCGTTCCCGTCAGCAACAGTCTCGTCGACGGACTTGTCGCCGGCACGCGGACGGTCACCGTCGACCGGCCCTTGAGCGGGCATGCGCTCGTTGCCGTCGACAACAGGCAGGGCGGCTATCTCGCCGCCGATCATCTGCTCGCACTCGGGCATCGCCGGCTCGGCTACATCAGCGGACCGAGTTCGACCGAGGTGTCGGGCGAGCGCCGCGATGGCTTTAAGCAGCGACTCGAGGAATTCCGCACAACCCATCCAGGCGAATACGTCGCACCGCAGGTCGTCGAAGGTCACTTCGACTACCGCTCGGGCGAAGAGCTCGGTAAGCAGATGCTGACACAAGCGGCAGCAACGCGCCCGACGGCGATCGCCACTGCGAGCGATCAGCAGGCGATCGGTCTTCTGCGCGCCGCCGGCGACATGGGCGTGCGCGTGCCGACCGATCTTTCGATCGTCGGCTTCGACGACATCCCGCTTGCCTCGCTGGTGCTGCCGCGCCTGACGACGATCCGCCAGCCGATCGACGAGATCGCACGGCTGGCGCTGGACGGCGTGCTCGGCAGCCACGCGCTGCAGGAGGAATACAAGCTGCAGCCAGTCCTCATACGCCGCGGATCCTGCGCAGCGCCTGGGACGCCCTGACTGCGAGCCTGCCCAAGTGAGGCGCGAAAATTGCGCGCGATTTTCGCACCCGTCTCGCACCGGCTAAAAGCCAAGCACCACCGCGCCTCCGGTGAGCCCGGCGCCCGCTGCCGTCAACAGCAGCTTCTCCCCGCGAGCGAACGGCCGATTTTTATGCGTCAGCGATAGTGACAGCGGGATCGTCGCGGCGGACGAGTTGCCGTAGTCCGCGATGATCCGTACGGTTCTTGCAGGCTCGATGGCAAGGCGATCGCAGACGGCGTCAAAGATCCGGGCATTGGCCTGATGCGGCACGAAGCGGCTGATCTTTTGGGGATTGCAGCCGGCGGCATCCATTGCGCGGACGGCACAGACTGTCATCATCTCCACCGCCTGGGCGAACATCTCCCGCCCGTCGCGCATCGTCATCAGGAAATCCTCGGGCTGCAGGCCCGGTGAGAACGGTTGGCTGCTGCCGCCGGCTGCGATTGAGATCAGGTCGTAGCGGCTGCCGTCGGCGGCAAGATCAACGCCAAGCAAACCGGTCTGCGGATCATCGGAAGGCGCAACGACAACAGCCCCGGCTGCATCAGCAAAGAGAACGGCGCTTGCTCTTTCCGCCGGATTGATGCGTCGGCTCAGAATGTTGGCCGCCACCACCAATACCGGTTTTCCCTGCGAACGGACAAAGCCGTCGGCAAGCGTCAAAGCATAAAGGAACCCCGAGCACGCACCGGCCAGATCGATCGCGCCGGAACGGGTGAGCCCGAGCCGGTGGGCGAGCAAAGGTGCGGAAGGCGGCAGGAGATGATCGGGCGTGGAGGTCGCCAACAGGGTCAGGGCGACATCGCCCCGCGGCATGCCGGCATCGTCGAGCGCCGCCGCGCCGGCGCTCGAGGCAAGTCCGGTCAATGTCTCGCCATCCTCGATCCAACGCCGCTCGCGAATGCCGGTACGACGCTCGATCCAGCCGGGATCGAGACCGAGCTTCGTTTCGATCTCGGCATTGGCAACGCGCCGTGCCGGCACGGCATGGCCGAAACCGACAACGCGAGATGACCGTGCGGCGCTCACAGCCGCCCTGCCGCGAAAAGCGATGCCGCCTCGTCGATCGCTCCAAAGGCCCGGTCGAGCTCATCGGCGGTCACGCAATAGGGTGGCATCAGATAGATGACATTGCCGAGCGGGCGGATCAGCAATCGCCGCTCGCGGAAGAAGGCCCTGAGCCGCGGGCCGATCTCGGAGAGATAGCCACCTGCCGGAACCTTGAGATCCAGCGCGGCAATCGTTCCGAGCTGGCGGGTATCGCTGAACCGGGGATCGTCGGCGAAGCGAGCGACATGCCGACGCTGCTGCTCCGTCAACGCGTCGATCCGTTCTCGCACAGGCTCTTTTTTCCAGACGGCGAGATTGGCGAGCGCTGCCGCGCAGGCGATAGGATTGGCCGTATAGGAACTCGAATGGAAGAACGTCTTGCGTCGATCTGTCGAGAGATGCGCCTCGAAGATCTCGGCCGTGCAGAGTGTCGCCGCCAAGGGCAGCGCGCCACCGGTCAGTCCCTTCGAGGTGCAAAGAATATCGGGCGTGATGCCAGCCTGCTCGCAGGCAAACAGCCTGCCCGTCCTTCCCCACCCGGTCATCACCTCGTCGGCGATCAACAGGCTGCCGTGCCGTTCGGCGATCCGTTTCAACTCGGCAAGCACGGAAGGCTCGTAGGTTTTCATACCGCCCGCACCGAGGAGCAGTGGTTCGATTAACAGGGCCGCAACCTCGCCGGTGGCACAGGCCGCCTCGAAGGCATCGAGCGTCGTCTGCTCTTGATCCGGCTCCGGAAACGGTAGCCGATCGACGGCGAAGAGCAACGGCGCGTAAGGCGCATTGAAGACGCCCCTTTCCCCCGCCGACATCGTGCCGATCGTATCGCCATGATAGCCATGTTCGAGCACGCAGATACGGTTTCGCGGCCGGCCGAGATTGTGGAAGAAACCAAGTGCCATCTTCAGCGCGACTTCGACCGCGGTCGAGCCGCTGTCGGAGTAGAACACATGGGCGAGCCCGGGTGGCGCGATCTCGATCAGCCCTCTCGCCAGGTCTTCCGCCGGCGCGTGGGTGTATTCAGCGAAGATGATCTGATCATGAGTCTCCGTGGCCATGCGGATCGCTTCCATGATGGCGGGATGCCGGTGGCCGTGGGTGATGACCCACCAGGACGAAATCGCATCGAGGATCGCCGCCCCGTTTTCGTCGATGAGATAGGCGCCCTCGGTCCGGACGACGCGTCGCATCGCCGGCTCCGATGCATGCTGGGTGAAGGGATACCAGACGGTGGAATTTCTCATGCCGGCACCTCCAGCAAATCGTCGACGTTGAAATTCTCGCGAAACGCCTGCCGCAGCCGTTCCGGCGTCAACGGGTCGAGCCGCTGCAGCCGCCCAAGCCGTCGAACCTCCCCCAGTTCCGCGATGATCGCTTCGCTATCCGCCTGCTCCTCGCCGATGAAGGCGACACCCAGGACCGGGATCGCACGGCGCCGGAGCGCCTCGAGCGACAGCAGCGTGTGATTGATCGTGCCGAGCCCCGTGCGGGCGCAGAGAATGACCGGGATTTGCCAGCGCGCGAACACATCGGCAAATACGCTCCGCTCGGTGAGAGGCACCAGAAGCCCGCCTGCCCCCTCGATGACGAGCGGGCGGTCGACCTTGGGCGGCAAGAGATGTTCAGGCCGGATCGACACACCATCGATCCGCGCCGACAGATGTGGCGAAGCCGGTGTCCTCAGCCGATAGGTCTCAGGCAGGATGCAGTCGGGCGGGATCCGACCGAGCCGCGCTACAGCCTCGCTGTCGGTTTCTTCATCGAGTCCCGACTGCACCGGTTTCCAGTAGCAACCGGAAAGCGCGTCGGTCAGCGCCGCGGAGAATATCGTCTTGCCGATGCCGGTATCCGTGCCGGTAACGACGAAACGGCGCATCATGACCGCTCCTCCGTCGTTGCGACCTTCAAGCCCTGCAGCATGCGCGTGATCATCGGCCGGTCGACATTCAGCGTGATCGCGATCCGAAGCCGCGCCGTCCCTTCGGGAACAGTCGGTGGACGGATCGCCCTGATATCAAAACCCTCGGCGCGCATCCGCGCCGCAATCCGCACGGCGCGACCGTTGTCGCCGATCAGGACGGGCTGGATCTGCGAGCCGCTGCCTTCGACGCCGAGGGTTTCGGCAAGCGCCCGATTGGCGAAGGTCCGGAGATCATCGAACGCTGCCCGGCGCTGCGGCTCATCCACCAGTGTCAAAAGAGCCTCGCGCACGGCGGCAGCGATCAGCGGCGATGGCGCCGTGGAATAGATGAAATTGCGGGCACGGTTGACAAGATAGTCGCAAAGCACGGCGTTTGCGCCAACGAGGGCGCCGGAAACGCCGAGCGCCTTGCCGCAGGTATGGAGCACAACGAGATTCCGTCGGCCTTCCAATTCCGCGGCCAGACCACGGCCGTCGGGTCCGAAAACGCCGGTCGCATGCGCTTCGTCGACCACCAGAAAACCATCATGCCGCGCGGCCAGTGCAGCGAGATCCGCAAGCGGCGCCCGGTCGCCATCCATGGAATAGAGGCTTTCAACGGCAATCCACGGATGTCCCATGCCGCCGCGCTTTCGCCAAGTGCCGATCGCATCGGCGAAGGCGTCGACGTCGTTGTGCTTGACCGCGACCGCGCCGGCCCTGCTTGCGGCGATACCCTCATGGGCACTCGCATGGATCAGGCTATCGTGGACGATGATGTCGTCGCGCTGCGGCAGCGTCGAAAACAAGGCGGCATTGGCCGCATAACCGCTGCCGAAGAACAGCGTTCGCTCCACGCCAAAGAAGGCGGCCGCCTCCGCCTCCAGCGCCTCATGTTCCGCATGGTTGCCGCGCAACAGCCGCGAGCCACCGCACCCGACCGGCAGGCCGCGCTCGATCGCCGCGATGATCGCCGCCTTGAGACGCGGCGAACCGGCAAGCGCCAGATAGTCGTTCGAGGTGAAGTCGACCCCACTGCCGGAGGCGAGTTCGCGGCGGCGCTCCTTGCGTTCAAGGCCGTGAAGCGTCTTCTCGTAGCGGTGGAGCAAGCCCGCGGTCATTCGGCCGCTTCCGGTTCTGCCGTAGGCGCCATCGGCTTCAGCCCGAGGCGGCGGAAGAGTGCCGCATCGTGATCCTCGCCGGGGTTGTCGGCGGTCAGCAGCGTTTCGCCGACGAAGATCGAATTGGCGCCGGCGAAGAAACAGAGTGCCTGCATCTCGTCGCTCATGTCGGTGCGGCCGGCTGAAAGGCGGACGTGAGACGCGGGCATGAGTATGCGGGCGAGTGCGATGGTGCGGACGAAATCGATCGGATCGACGGGCGCCGCATCGGCAAGCTTCGAGCCTGGGATCGGAATCAGCATGTTGATCGGCACGCTTTCGGGGGGCACCGGCAGATTGGCGAGCGTCACCAGCATCGAGATCCGATCGTCAGCCGTCTCGCCCATGCCGAGAATGCCGCCGGCGCAGACCTTGATGCCGGCCTCGCGGACGTTTGCCAACGTTTCCAGCCGGTCGGCAAAGCTGCGGGTGGTGATGATCTCGCCGTAGAAGCGCTCCGACGTATCGACATTGTGGTTGTAGTAATCGAGCCCGGCATCTGCGAGCCGCCCGGATTGTTCCGGCGTCAGCATGCCAAGCGTCATGCAGGTCTCTATGCCGAGCGACCGGACGCCGCGGACCATGGCGACGATCGCCTCCATGTCGCGCTCCTTCGGGCTGCGCCAGGCGGCGCCCATGCAATAGCGCGTCGCGCCGCCATCCCTCGCTTTCCGTGCCTCTGCAAGGACCTGTTCGACTTCCATCAGTTTCGACGCTTTCAGCCCCGTCGGGTAGTGCGCCGACTGGCTGCAATAGCCGCAGTCTTCGGCACAGCCGCCGGTCTTGATCGAGAGCAGGCGGCTCATCTGGATGGCATTGGGGTCGAACTGGGCGCGGTGAACGGACTGCGCACGATACAGAAGGTCGTTGAACGGCAAATTATAGATTTTTTGCGCGTCGGCCAGATTCCAACCGGTTTTGGCGGGTTTGGTGGCTCCGGAGGTCGGCTCGGTCGATCTGTTTGTATCCAGCATGTTCGTTCACTCCCCTGTTTGCGGCTAAGCAAAATAGATAGAATCCATTATTATCTATAATTTTCACGGGCACGCCATCAAGCAACCACCCAGAAGGAGAGCGCACTCTACCACTTCAATCATAGCGTGCTTTTATATGATTCAACGGATGCGGCAGGAAGGGCAAATGCCGCAAATCTCCACCTTGGTGGCGTCAGCTGATGGCAATGAGAGCAGCCGCCAAATGCCCAGATTTGCGGACCTTGCGCCTCGCACCATCCGCAGATCTCCCGACCGATGCCCGCTACCGACACCACCGAGCCGCAAAAACACATGCCTTTTCAATTTTTATAGATAATTTTCAGCCGAAGAACCGCACGCGAGGTACACGCCGGCAGCCCTTGACAAAATCCGCTCCAGCCGCTCAGTTTGAAGCATTCACCAGGGGTGTCCCGACAAGGGGCTGAGATTCTGCTAGGCGACTTCCGCGGCGCAGTGACCCGTTGAACCTGATCCAGTTCATACTGGCGTAGGGACGGTGCAGACATCGCTGCCGCATTCGCGTTCGCGCGAGCAGATCTCGGCAAGGCGTCCTTCCCTCTCTTCCGGTCCGAACTGGGTCTCCAACAATGGAGCCTCGGCAATGCGTATCTTCATCGCGATTCTGCTTCCTTCAGACCGACGTTCGGCTCGCCGTAGCTGGGCGCATTGACCATGCGCGTCCTGATCAAAGGCGCCGGCGTCGTCGGGCTGACCTTGGCACATGAGCTGATCGGCCGTGGCGTCGAGGTGGCCGTTGCCGAGCGGCAGCCGGACTTCGGCGGGGCGGCGTCGTGGTTTGCCGGCGGCATGCTGGCGCCCTGGTGCGAACGCGAGAGCGCCGAGGAAACGGTGCTGACGCGCGGCATCGGCGCCATCGACTGGTGGGACCGTGCGCTTCCGGGCGAAGTGTCACGCAACGGCACCCTCGTCGTCGCTCCGCCGCGAGACGTCGGCGAACTCAAACGCTTCGCTTCGCGCACGTCCGGCTTCGAATGGCTCGACGGAGAAGCGATCGCGAGACTGGAGCCGGCGCTTGCCGGTCGCTTCCGAGAGGCGTTGTTCTTCCCCGGCGAGGCGCATCTCGACCCGCGCCGGGCGCTTGTCTTGCTGCGGCAAAAGCTCGTCGAGAACGGCGTCGCCTTCATCGGCGAGGCGGATAATAGCAGCGACAGCGATCTGATCGCCGACTGTAGCGGCGCTTCGCGGATCGGCCCCATCGCCGGCCTGCGCGGCGTGCGCGGCGAGATGCTCTATCTGCAGACCGGCGAAGTGGAATTGTCGCGGCCAGTCCGCCTCATCCACCCGCGCATCCCGCTCTACATCGTACCGCGCGGCAATGGTCTGTTCATGTGCGGCGCGACCATGATCGAAACCGACGACGGCGGTCCGATTGCCGCCCGTTCGCTGATGGAATTGCTGAACGCTGCCTATGCGCTTCACCCCGCCTTCGGCGAGGCGCGCCTTCTCGAAACCGGCACCGGCGTCCGGCCGGCCTTTGCCGACAATCTGCCGCGCGTCATGCGCGCCGGAAACACCATCACGCTCAACGGGCTCTATCGCCACGGCTTCCTGCTTTCACCGGCCTTAGCCGAGGAAGCGGCGAACCTTGCCCTTGCCCAGAACCTGAAGGGAGACGCCGCATGAAATTGACCGTCAACGGCGAGGATCACGACCTCACAGTCACGACCCTTGCCGAACTCCTGGCCGCACTCGACTTCGAAGGGGATTGGCTTGCCACCGCCGTCAATGGCGAGCTGGTGCACCGGGCCGACCGCTCGGCCCGTTCCCTCAGCGATCGCGACCGGATCGAAATTCTCTCGCCGATGAAAGGAGGCTGAGACATGCTGACGCTTTATGGACAGGAACTGCGTTCCCGCCTGCTTCTGGGCACCGCCCGCTACCCCTCGCCTGCCGCGCTCGAAGACGCGGTTCGTTCGTCGGCGACCGAGATTGTCACGGTTTCGCTGCGCCGCGAAACCGCCGGCGGCCGTCAGGGCGGCGCTTTCTTCGACCTGATCCGGTCGCTCGGCGTGCACGTGCTGCCCAACACCGCCGGCTGCCACTCGGTGTCGGAGGCGGTGCTGACCGCCAAGATGGCGCGCGAGGTCTTCGGCACCAACTGGATCAAGCTCGAAGTCATCGGCCATCAGGATACGCTTCAGCCCGATGTCTTCGGGCTGGTCGAAGCAGCACGCATCCTTTGCGCCGAAGGCTTCGAGGTCTTCCCCTACACGACCGACGACCTCGTGGTCGGCGAGCACCTCGTCGAGGCCGGATGCAAGGTGCTGATGCCCTGGTGCGCGCCGATCGGCAGCGCCATGGGGCCACAGAACATCCCGGCGCTGCGCGCCATGCGGGCCCATTTTCCGGATATGCCGCTGATCGTCGATGCCGGCATCGGCCGGCCCTCACACGCAACGACAGTGATGGAACTCGGCTTCGACGCGGTTCTGCTCAACACCGCCGTCGCCGGGGCAACGAAACCGGCCCTCATGGCCTCCGCCTTCGCCCGGGCAATCGACGCCGGACGCGATGCCTTCGAGGCGGGCATGCTCGAACCGCGCGATTTTGCCGTTCCCTCCACGCCCGTCATCGGAAAGGCGGTGTTCGCGTGAAACTCGACCCCTTCTACCTCATCGTCGATAGTGCCCAATGGATCGGGCGGCTGGTGCCGCTCGGCGTGAAACTGGTGCAGCTTCGCGTCAAGGACCGTCCGGAAGCAGAGCTTCGCGATGAGATCCGCGCGGCCAAGGCGATCTGTGACCGTCATGGGTGCCAGCTCGTCGTCAACGATTACTGGCGCCTCGCAATCGACGAGGGCTGCGATTTCGTCCATCTCGGCCAGGAGGATCTCGCGGATGCGGATCTTGCCGCAATCCGCGCTTCCGGCCTGAAGCTCGGCCTCAGCACCCACGACGAGAGGGAGCTGGAGACGGCGCTTGCCGCCAAGCCCGACTATGTCGCGCTCGGACCGATCTATCCGACGATCCTGAAGCAGATGAAATGGGATCCGCAGGGGCTGCCGCGCCTCTCCGCCTGGCGGGAGCGCGTCACGCCGCTGCCGCTCGTTGCGATCGGCGGCCTCAATATCGACCGGATTGCCGGCGTCTTCGAGCATGGCGCCGACAGCGCCGCGGTCGTCACCGATATCACGCTGAATGCCGATCCAGAGGGGCGGACGCGGGAGTGGATTGCACGCACGGCGCCGTGGCGCTGATCGAGGAAAACAGCGGGATCACCTGACGCCGTGGCTCTGCCTCAGGCAATCGCCAGTTCTGAAAGCCAGGCCGAACCCAGGCCGTGGTTGTCGCAATAGGCGGTAAGCCGGTCGCGCGTTTTGCCGGGCCGGTCGAGACCGAGAAAGCGGGAAGCGTTCCTCCAGAGGATATTCTGCTGGTGCTCGTCGCTGACGCTGGCGAGCGTCAGTTGCTCGACTATTCTCGAAACATAGGCGTTGTAGTCCTTCTCCAGCGCCATCATCGACCAGTCGGTGCCGAACATGAGATGGCGGGCGTCCGGGTCGTAATCATCAAGCCATTCGTCCAACAGCTGCCGGATCTTCGTGTGAAGATTCTTGTCGTCGCTGCTGACCAGTTCGCTGAGATAGCTCAGATCCGCAAACAGGTTCGGGCGACGCTCGTGATCGATCGTCCTGCCGATGATCTCTTCCCAGGTCGGCGGCCCGGAAAACTTGTCCTGGGCACAGGAGACCATCACGCCTGTCGGCGCCCCCGGGCGCAGGATTTCGTCGAAGGCGCCGAAATGCGCGAGATTGATCCGCAGCTTATCGTACTGGTTCGTGTCGAGCAGCTTCTTCCAATAGGCGGGGCTTGCAAGATTGCCGTAGCCGCAGCCGGCCCCGATGCTGTTTTCCGCATGGGCCATGATCGGCACATCGTTGTCGCGACACCAGGCGTAGAGCCGCTTCAGCGCGCCATCGATCGCCGGATCCGCATTGCCCCATGCCTTGAAGCCCATCGGCGGGTAGATTTTGACACCGATGAAGCCCTTTTCCATGATCGCGTACTGGACGTTTGCCAGCGATGAACCCGGCCTTTGCGCTTCCCGATGCGGATCGAAGCCGACGAAGCTGTGCATGCGGATGCCGTGCTTCCTGGTGACGATCTGCTGGACCTCGTCCATGACGTCGATCTGGTCGCGCTGTGGCGATGATGTCCCGTGAAGCGATTTATCGAAGTCCAGGATGCTCGGCGTGATCAGAGAGAGCCGACATTTGGAAGCGAAGATCTCGACATAGGCTTCCGCCAGGTTTCCCCGGTAGTCCTGCATCAGCCGGACAAAGGAAAGATAGGTTCCGATCTGGTCGTGCGCCTTTGCGGCGGTGGCGACGGTATCGACATCCGCTTCACTCACGCCGCCGCCCGAACGCCGCTGGAATGTCTGGGGCAGATCGGGAGTTCCGCCGAGCTGGCGCAGCAAACCGTCATAGTCAGGGGATTCGCCAAGACTGCGCCTCGAAAACGTCGATCGTTGCTCGCCTGCGCGCGCGATCAGATCCCTTACCGCGACGCGCAATTGCTCGTCCTTGCGCCGCGCGAGCTCGGCGTCGGAAAGGCGCCGCGCGCCTTTTTTTAAAACAGCAAGTTCATGTTTGGCTTTGGGCGCGACATCGCCAAGCGCTGTCACGAGAAAGACCACCAGGGCATTTTCCAGCCCCTTCGCCTCCTCAGCGTTCGCGGAGAGCCTTTTCTCCGGCATCTTCTCCCGCAGCGCCACGTAGCGAACCAGGCCATCCACCGGCACATCCGCCGCGTTGAAGAAATGGCAATGGACGTCGATGATCGGATGACTGAGACTGCAGGCGCCGGGCAAAGGCAGATGCCGGCATCCGGAAAGCACATTTGCAAGCACGCCCGCCGAAACCAGCCGCAAGACATCGCGGCGCGTCAAGGCGGCAACCGGACCAGCCCAGTCGACCTCCATTGTCCCCTCCTGTTGCGAGACCCCCTCGAACAATCGGGCAAACATTACTCCGTCCGAAAGCCGCGCGAAACAGATATTTACTTGCCGTTACTGGGGTCCCGTAGATCAGCGTGAGTCGACTTTCAGTCAGACAGGAGGCGTGTTACTCTAAAATCTTGGGGAGAATTTTGCGTGGTTGGTGGCGCCGGCAAATATGAGTTCCAACGTTACCTGTCCGGAGCCCTGGTCCAATGGTCCTCCCCGGCAGCAACGGAATCGGCTGCCCCCGCTCGGGAAGACTTTCTCGGCTCGCTGCTTTTCGCCGACATTTCCGGCTTTACGCGTTTGACCGCCAAATGGTCCGAAAGCGACCGCGCTGCCGGCGCCGAACGCGTCAGCCTGCTTCTGAACGCCTTCATGGGCGAGCTCATCAACCATATCGAGGAGCATGGCGGCACGGTCTTGAGTTTCGCCGGCGACAGCCTGATTGCCGGCTGGCGGGCACCATCCCCGGATGAGCTCGAACAGACGGCCTGGCGCAGCTGTTATTGTGCAGAACGTATCCGCGAGCAAATCGGCGGGCCGGGCAATCCCGAAGACGCGCTTCAACTGCGCATCGCCGTCGGTGCCGGCGCCATTACGCTGCTGCATCTGCTGCCGCGCGCGGACCAGCGTTGGCTGATCGTCGCAGGCGACTGCCTGGCCCAGGCCGATCATGGCGGCCAACTGAGCGACGCCGGAGAAATTCTCGTGTCCGATGCCGCGTGGCAGCTGATCGGCAGGCGCGCCAAGGGCGGGCTGAACCGGGAAGGGACCACACGCCTCGAAAGCATCGAGCCCTGCTCGACCACGAAGGAAGCGCCCCGCACTCAGCCGGGCTCCGCAACCGACCGGCTTGAAGCCTATCTACCGCTTTCGCTGCGCAGCCGCCTGCTCTCACCGCTTTCACAATGGCTCGCAGACCTCAGGATCGTGACCGCGCTTTTCGTGCATATCGTCGGGCGCGATCTCGATACGGATCTCGATCGGTTGAACAAGCTCGTAGCACGATCGATTGCCGTCGTCGGCCGCACCGGTGGAGAGATCCTGCACACAGCGCTCCATTCCGGTGGGCTCGAAGTCTTCGCCGTTTTCGGCCTGCCCGGCAAAAAACATGCCGACAATGCGCGCCGGGCGATCATCGCCGCCCTTCGCCTGTCGAACGAACTCGACGAGCCGGATCTCGGCCTGTCGGCCGGCATCTCGACCGGCGAGAGTTTCTGCGGCGCGCTCGGCACGATCCATCGTGCCGACTACACTGTCGTTGGAGCCGCCGTGAACATGGCCTCCCGGCTGGCGAGCGTTGCCGCAGGCCGCATTCTCGTCGACCAGGCAACGGCGAAGGAGACTGCCGGCCAGATTGCTTTTTCCGGTCCCTGGACACTTGCCGTGCCCGGCATGCGCGGCGGCGTGGTCGCCTTCGCGCCAATTGCCGAGACCGTCGCGACCATCGACACCAAGTCCCCCGTTCTCTTCAACCGGGCGGCCGAACTTGCAGCACTCAACGCGTATGTGGAGCGCGCAGGCAGAGGACAGGCCACCGGCGTGATGATCGTCAAGGGTGATTCCGGCGTCGGCAAATCGGCGCTGCTTCGTTCCTTCGTCGAAACCTGCCGTGACCATGGAAGCCAGGTTCTGGTCGGCAATGCCGACGATATCGAAAGCGACGTGCCCTATTTTGCCTGGCGCGGAGTGATCCGCGACCTGCTTGGTATCGGCGACCTGCGCGGCGCCGAAGCCTCGGATCAGGTGATGCAGTTCTTCGCCCACCGACCGGAACTCGCACATCTAGCGCCGTTGCTGAACGATGCCATCAACCTCACCTTGACCGACACGGTCGAGACCCGGGCGATGTCAGGCGACGGGCGGTCGCACCGGCTGCGTGAATTGCTGCGCGACCTGATGGCCGACAGCCTTTCCTGGGGGCGCGGCCTTGTGGTGCTTGAGGACGTCCACTGGCTGGACGAGGCATCCGGTCAGCTGCTCGGCCGATTGGTTTCCGGAACGGCGCCGATCCCGGTCGTTGTGTCAACCCGCACGGCCAGGACGCAACAGGACCTGACGCGGTGGACCGGACAACATTACAATGGTGCGCAGACACTTGATCTCTTGCCGCTCGATTTCGAGGGCACGATTTCACTGGTGCGCGCGTCGATCGGCAGCAACTCCCCGGCAGATGGCTTTTGCGAAGCGGTCTATGCACAGTCGGCGGGAAACCCGCTGCTCATACGCGAAATCTGCCGGATGATCGGCGAACGGCGATTGCCGAAGGCTGCGGAAACCCAGGTCCCCCTGTCGCTCGCCGAAGCCCGTTCGAACGAAGCGACCTTGCTCAATACGGCCAAGGTCACCGTGATCGCCCGAACCGACCAGCTCCCGGCTGAGCTCCAGGCTCTCCTGAAGATCGCAAGCGCCATGGGCGCGACCTTTTCCATCGCCGAACTCCAGGCGCTTTCACCGATCAGGAAGTCCGCCTTGGACATCGAGGCAAGCATCGAGCGGCTGCAGGCGGCCCATCTGATCAAACCCATGGACGACCGTCCGGGCCGTTTCACATTCAGCCACGCCGTCATCCGCCAGGCCATTTACGACAGCATGCTGTCGGAACAGCGCCGTGAGGCACATCGCGCCATCGCCCAGGCGATGGAAGAGAGCGGGCAGCCCGACAATGCGGAAAATCTGCCGCGCATATTGAGCCATTGGGAGCGCGCCGGCGATGCAGCGCTGGCATTCAACTACCTGGATCGTGTCGCCGAGCTGCGTCTGCGCCAGTTCGACAATGCCGCTGTCGTCGACCTGATCGAGCGCTTTTTCAAGACCGCGCGCGAGCTCTCGATCACGATCACGCCTGCCCGGCGGGCGGCCGCCTGTTTCCTGCTTGGGGAGGCCAGTCTCAATCTCGGCCGCGCCGAAGCTGCAAGGCATGCCTATGAGGAGGGCCTACGGCTTTCCGGCCTGCCGCTTCCGCGCACCTCGGCCGGCCTCGCGCTGCATCTCGTTCTCGATCTTGCCGAACAGGTGTGGCGTCGTGTGACCCATGGAGACAAGGACTGGATCCTCGAGCGCGAGATCTCGCGGTCGCCATCCGATCCGTTCCTGCTTGCGGCAAAAGCGCATGAAGACCTGACGCGGATCTACTACTTCACCAGCGAGAAGCTGCGGCTGATCCATGCGACGCTTCGGGCGACGAACCTTGCCGAAAGAAACAAATATGTCTCGCCGACGACCGCCACCAATTACGCGAGCCTCGGCGCCATATGCGGCGTCATCCCGCTTCACAAACAGGCCGAGCACTACAGCCGATTGGCCGCCGCCCTTTCGGAGCGCGTGGATCAACTGGGAACGCGCGTGCGCGTCGACCTTTTGTCGGGCATGTACCAAATCGGCATAGGCCATTGGCGCGAAGGCAAGCGGGCGTTCGAGGCCGGCCTCAACAACGCCTCGACCGTCGGTGATTTGAGACGCTGGTGCGAAGTGGCCGTTGGCCTTGAGACGATTTCCGGCCCCTGGCTACTGACCTCCGCTTTCGAAGGCATTGCACCATGGGAAATCCTGGTTCAGCGCATCTGCGAAGAGGGCCGCAGGCGCGGCGACACCCAGGTGCTTGGCTGCGGCCTGCTCGGCCGCCTCAGGGGCCATGCGGCGCTGGGCCGATGGGCCGCCATCGACGCCGATCTCGATGAACTCAGGCAGATCATCACCGCAAAGGCCGACGGACTGGAACTCGTGCACTGCATCGAGGGAGCATCGCTTCTGGTGGAAGCCGCCCGGCGGCAGGGTGACGCGGGCGAAGCAAAGGCATGGTTCGAACGGGCATTCTCCTGGTGCCAGACGCTCAACCCGGCGATGAAGACGCGAACCCTGCCGGCGCTTGCCCGGCTGTTCGACGTCGCGAGCGACACGGAGGGCGGCGACCCGGCAGCGGCGCAGCTTGTCCTGCGAAAGCTCGAGCGGTTCGCACGCGTCTATCCGATCGGCCGTCCAACGGCAGCACTCGGCGAGGCGACCCTTTACCTGCATCTCGGCCAGCAACGACGCGCCGAGCGGGTGGCGCGATACGCCTTCGCCGAGGCGATACAATTGGAGATGCCGGCCGTGGCGCTCGCCTCGTTGCGCCACCCGGCGGGGCCGAGGGATGCTGCGGCGTGGCAGGCCTTGGAGACAATGTTTGCCGTTCGGCAAAACACCTGGGGCGAGGTCCTCCAGCTCGATCAGGCCGAGTTTCCGCCCCATGTCCAGGTTGTTGCGTTCGAGGGAGGCCATGCGTGAACCAGTATCGAGTGCCGCGCGTCCTAATCGTGCTTGCGCATTTCGACGAGACCAGAAATCCGGAAGGTCGCCCCGACTTCATCCCGCAGGGAACCGGCCACCTGTTCCTGGCGGGCGCCTTTGCCCGTAATCGCGTGAGCCTTCGCGCCTACAGCGAATTTCACGACGGACCGCTCGTCGACGAGGCGGCCTTCGCGGAACTGGACATGCTGGTGCTGACCGGGGTCACCGCCGCCTTCGACCGGATGCGCCATCTGACCGCCTATGCCCGCACGAAATCGCCAGGCTGCGTCATCGTCGCCGGCGGACCGGTTGTCCGCAATCTGCCGGTTTCGAGCGCCGAAACCTTCGACTACGCCTGCGAAGGTGACGTCGAGGAGATGCAGGCCGTTATCAAGGAAGTTTTCGGCGAATGGGCCGTCTCCGAAACGATCCTGCCGCGCTTCGACCTCGCCGGCTGGGGCGGCCCGGTCAGCTATGTCGAGACGAGCCGTTACTGCAATTTCAAGTGCAGCTTCTGTGCGCTCACCGCCGAAGGCCGGCGCTATCACAGCTACGACCTCGGCTATATCGAAGCGCAATTGCGCAATGTCCCGGCCAAGAAATACGTGCTGTTCATCGACAACAACTTCTACGGCAACAGCAAGGACGCCTTCCATGCCAAGCTCGACCTGATCCGCTCGTTTTGGAAAGAGGGACAGTTTCAGGGTTGGATTGCGCTCGTCACCGGAGATTTCTTTCGCGATCCCGACAATCTCGAAGCGGTGCGCGCGGCCGGCTGTCTCGGCCTCTTCAGCGGCGTCGAGACGCTCAACGAAGCGCAGTTGAAGCGCTACCAGAAGAAACAGAACCTGGTGGTGCCGCAGCTGGAAGCCATTCAGACGTGCCTCAAGGCCGGTGTCGCCTTCCAGTACGGGCTGATGTTCGATCCGTCGTCGCAGACGATGCAGGCGATGCAGGACGAACTCGCCTTCATCACCGGCGAAAGCAGAATGCCATTGCCGGCCTTCCTGAGCCTGACGATCCCGCTGCTGGGCACACCCCTGTTTGACGAATGCGCCGCAGAGGGCCGCTTCCTTCCTTCTGCCAAACTGCGCGACATGGATGGGTTCACGCTGATGACCCATCCCCTCGACAACCTTGACGATGTCGCCTTGTTTGCCCGCAAGCTATCGCGCCTCGACGGCAACCGGACCCAAATCCTGCGCCATTGCCTGGGCTTCTACCGCAATTACCGTCGCTCGCTTTCGGGCCGGCAGATGATCCATCTGCTGGCCAACAGCCTGCGCCTCGCCTTGCCCTCTATCATGCATCGCCATGGTCTTCCGACCCGTTCAGGCAGCGACGACAATCTCACCTATGTCACGACGACGCAGCCGCTTGGACCGCTCTACACGCCGGCCTTTCGGGTCGGCGAAGGCTTCCGCTCGCATTTCGCGCCAACGATGATCACCGACGCCTCGGGTGCGCTTGACGAAACCATTGCCCGCAATCTCGAATATCGGACCAGCCAGCGGCAACGAACGAGCCTCGGCGTCGAATATAGCCCTGGTTGAGAGCGTCCCGGCGCCTGCGTCAATCTGCCCCCCGATTGCAACCTCCAGTGCGTGAAGTTGGGTCGGCTTGGTAAGATTGGATTCAAACTTTTTGGGTAAGCTTCCGTTAGCTATTTCACACCTGTCGGCCGGCGATTGCCGTCGACCTTGTTTTGCGTACGGGTGCCCATGCGTCTTTCAGCTGCGACCGCAATCATCTTTGCCGGCCTTGTCTCCGGCTGCTCTTCCAGTTCGAGCCTGGACACGATCGCACCGCGGCCGTCGCGAGAAACGACCAGTTCGGTCGTGCTTTCGGCCGCGCCGGTACCCGTCGCCAATGTCAGCGCAAGGGTGGCCGAGGTCACACCGCCGCAGAGCGTCCAATCCGCACCGCCGCAGGAAATGCTCGCCTGGGCCGGGCCGGTTCCGGAACCCGAAGCGTTCGCGCCCGCGGCCAATACCACGACCACAACCACGACCCTGGCCATGCCCGTTCCGGGCGCGCGCCCGGTCGCCTTCGTCGCGCCGGACAATCCGGTGACGCAGGCGATGCCACAGGGCCGTTCGCGGATCTACGGTCACCGTTTCCGTGACGCCAAGCCGATCAATTTCGGCCGCGCCAAAAATCCGCGCAAGATGGCCGTTCACGGCGTCGATGTCTCACGCTGGCAGGGCGAGATCGACTGGCCGAAGCTGCGTACTCAAGGGGCCAACTTCGCCTTCATCAAGGCGACCGACGGCGGCGACCATCTGGACCCGATGTTCAAGAAGAACTGGCGCGCCGCCAAGGCGGCCGGCATGCGCCGCGGTGCCTATCACTTCTTCTACTGGTGCCGCACCGCCGGCGAGCAGGCGGACTGGTTCATCCGCAACGTTCCGCGCGAGCCGGGCGCGCTGCCGCCCGTGATCGACGTCGAATACAACGGCGAATCCAGCTGCAAGCGCCGCCTGTCGCCCGAACGCGTGCGCGAAAAGATGCAGGTCTTCATGGACAAGCTCGAGGCGCATTACGGCCAGCGCCCGATCATCTACACCGCCCCGGACTTTTATGCCGACAACCTGCAGGGCGCGTTCCAGAAGTATCCGTTCTGGCTGAGGGCCGTGGCCCAGCATCCGTCCAAGGTCTACCCGAACCGCAAGTGGCTGTTCTGGCAGTATTCGGGCTCGGGCCTGTCGCACGGCGTCGACGGCAAGATCGACCTCAACGTCTTCCACGGCAGCGAGGCGGAGTGGCAAAACTGGCTGGAGGCGCGGGCGAGTTGAGGCTCGGCCACACTCTGCAGCGCAGCGCGTCTTATCAGACGCGCAAGGTCGCTGTAGCACTTTGATTTGCTGCATGAGGTCACGATAGTCAGCCCCGGCAACTGCGACGTCAGCGCCTCTCCTCGCGCGTCAGGAAGAGGAGCGTGCCGCCAAGTTCGGAGATGACGATCTGCCTCACATCCCAGACGAGGATGGAGACCGGTCGCGTCAACCCACTGACAACCGTCTCGCGGCGGCCCGTCGCCTTGTCAAGCCGCAACAGCCGGCCGCTTCCTGACCGGAACCCTTGCTGCTGGTCGTATAGGCCGTGTTCGAGGATGAGCATCTGTCCTTCGTCGTCGAAGGCGATGGCGACCGGTGCGTTCAGGCCCTCAACGTCCGGCCGCACCTCCGTGCGATCGCCTTTCTCGGCCATCGAAACGACCTTTCCGGCAGCGGCGAGGAAGGGAAAGCCGCCGAACAGCGCGACATAGAGGCGCCCCTCGCGAAGCGCGATACCGGTCGGCACGGCGTCGACTTCGTAGCTGTCTTCACCCTTGAACTCCGTCGGCGAGAGCGTCTCCAACGCGGTCGCCTGTTGCTGCAGGCGGCGGAAGCTCATGATCGTCTGCTTGCGGCCATCGACCCCAAGACGCTCGATACTGTTGCGCGCGGAGTCGACGACGTAATAAGCATCCTCGACGGCGACAAGGTCGAACGGGTTCCAGAAATCGGCGCTGATAACATGGCGTCTGCCGGTACCGTCGATCGCGATGAGCGCATGGTCATAGTATCCCTCATCGCCGTTTGCCGGCGTCCAGCCTTGGGCGACGATCAGTTTGTCACCGGCGCGAAACACGCGATAGGGACCAGTCGGATCGCCGATCACATCGAGCCCATGGGGAAAGATTGGACCGAACGCATCGAAATCGCCGCCCGGCATGCGGCGATAGAGCCGGCCACTGGCGAGATCGGTGACGAGCAGAGCCTCGCCATCGCGAGAAAGGCCGGCGAAGGCGGCGCCGGTTTTGCTGACGCTTTCGAGCCGATAGCCTGGCGCGACCTTCGGCTCGGCAGCGGCACCTGCTGCCAGAAGCAAAAAGGCGACGAGGGTCGTCATCTGCCGGAACGGACGCATCGAAAACCGCCATTGGCCGAGAACCGGAAGCTGGGATCATAGGCCAAACGATAGGTTGTGGTAAGATGCGCGGGATCGCTGTTCCAGGCCCCGCCGCGCAGTACGCGATACGATCTGCCACCCATGGCTCCCTTGGGTTCATGGTGCGCATAGAGATCGCTGGTCCATTCCCAGACATTGCCGATGAGATTGAGCACCCCCTCGCCGCTCGCGCCGGCGGCAAACGATATCGCCGGCGCGGTCATCGGATAGCCGTCGCTCGCATCGCCGGAACAACAAATCGTCGCCCCGGCATTGACGCGTCGATCGTCCGCCGGCGCCATGCCCCAAGGGAACGCCTGTCCCTCGGTTCCGCGCGCCGCTCTTTCATATTGCTGCTCCGACGGAAGGGTGAGGCCGTAGTGACGGCAAAAGACATCGGCATCCGCCCAGCTTACACCGACGACAGGATGATCGTCCAAACCAAGAAGCGGGTGACCGGCATAGAACGCAGGACGATGACCCGTTGCAGCCACGAAGTCCTGATATTGACGATTTGTGATTTCGGTGCGGTTGATGGCAAAGGCGTGGCCCAGCACCAGTTGGCGCGGACGTTCGTTGTCCGGGCCATTATCGCGACCGAAGACGAAAGTGCCGGCGGGAATATCGACGAGCGGATTGCTGGTGATCGGGCCGTCATCAGCGACGGCTGACCCTGCCGCAAACGTGATCGCGACGACTGCGGCCGCCACCCGGAGATTAGAAATCGACACGACGCTGAGACTCGCCATCGAACAGAAACACCCGGTCGACCACGACCTTGATGCCGATCGGCTGGTCGATCTGGCCGGCGAAATTCTTGTCTGCACGCAAGGTCAGCAATTGAGCGCCGAGCCGCAGGCTGACCAGCGTGTTCTCGCCGGTGAGCTCGACCGAATAGATCGGCGCAACCAGATTGACATCGGGGTCTGCGGCGTTCGTTGCCTGGACATCTTCCGGGCGAACACCGAGGACGGCGCGGGGAACAGTCGCCCGGCCGAGCCCTCCGACCCTGAAGCCGGCACTTGTGAACACTCCGTCGCGTGCCTCCCCCGGGATGAGGTTCATCGGCGGAGAGCCGATGAAGCCGGCGACGAAGAGCGTGCGCGGATTGCTGTAGATTTCCCGCGGCGTCCCCAGTTGCTCGATCACACCCTTGTTCATGACCGCCACCCGGTGCGCCAGCGTCATCGCCTCGATCTGGTCGTGCGTGACGTAGATCGTCGTGACCTGCAACTCGTGCTGAAGATGTTTCAGCTCCGAGCGCATCTGGGTGCGCAGCTTGGCGTCGAGATTGGAGAGTGGCTCATCCATGAGAAAGACGCGCGGCGTGCGCACGATCGCACGGGCGAGCGCGACGCGCTGGCGCTGGCCGCCGGAGAGCTCCTTCGGAAGGCGGGAGAGCATGGTCTCGAGTTCCACCCGCCGGGCAACCTCGGCGATACGTTGTTTGCGTTCCTCCTCAGGCACTTTGCGGATCCTAAGCGGGTAGCCGATGTTCTCCTCGACGGTCAGGTGCGGATAGAGCGCATAGGACTGGAAAACCATCGCCACGTCGCGGTATTTCGGCAGCACGCCATTGATGCGCTCGGCGTCGATGAAGATGTCACCCGATGTCGCCTCCTCGAGACCGGCAACCATGCGCATCGTCGTGGTCTTGCCGCAGCCGGAAGGCCCGAGCAGAACCAGGAACTCCTTGTCCCGAACCTCCAGATTGAAGTCGGCCACCGCGACGAATTCGCCGAACTTCTTGGAGACGTTGTTGAACGTGACGGACGCCATCGTTTCACCCCTTGACCGCCCCGAGAGACAGCCCCCGGACGAGATGCTTCTGAACGATGAAAGCGAATATGACGATCGGCACACAGGCCATGAAGCCGGCGGCGCTGATTTCCCCCCAATAGGTCTTGTACTGCGTCACCCGCCCGGCGATGCCGATCGGCAGCGTCTGCGACTGCTCGGTGAGCGTGATGATCAGGGAAAGCAGGAACTCGTTCCAGGAGATGATCAGGCAGAAGATGGCCGTCGCCGCGAGCCCGGGCCTGGCGAGCGGCAAAGCGACATGGAGAAATGCGCCCCAGCGCGTGTCGCCGTCGACGATCGCCGCCTCTTCCAGTTCGACCGGCAGGTCCTGGAAATAGCTCTTCATCATCCAGGTGGCGAACGGCAGGTTGAAGGCCGTGTAGGCGATGATCAGCGCCGACTTCGTGTTCAGCATGTCGAAGTAGTTGAAGAACAGGTAGAGCGGAATGATGCTGACGATCGGCGGCATCATCCGCGTCGACAGTATCCAGAAGGAAATCTGCTTGCGCCATTGCCAGGGATAGCTGAAGCGCGCCAGCGCATAACCCGCCATCGTACCAAAAACCACGGAAACGATGGTCGTGCCAGCCGCGACGAGGAAGCTGTTCAGCGCGTAACGCAGGAACGGTCGCTGAATGAAGGCTTCGTCATAGTGCTTCAATGTCGGGTTGCGCGGCAGCCATTCTGGCGGCACGGCGAAGATATCGATGTCGAACTTGAACGAGTTCGCGGCGATCCAATAGATCGGAAAAAGCGTGAACACCAAGGCGACGAGGATCGCCAGATAGGCGAACAGGCGGATGAGCCATTCTCTGGTGCGGCTGCGTGTGGGGAGGGTCGTCGTCGCCATATCGTCAATCCGCCAGCCGCATGCGTTTCATGAACCAGGTGCTGAGAACGATCGTCACGAACAGCACGAACAGCGATATCGCCGCCGCGTAGCCGGGATCGGCGAAGCGGTAGGCGACCTGGTAGATATAGAGGCTCAGGACCTTGGTGCGATCGGCGGGACCTCCTCCCGTCAGGATGAAGACGAGATCGAAAAGGCGCAGCGCATCCATGACGCGCAGCAACAAGGCAATGGCGATCACCGGCTTGAGGAACGGCAGCGTCAGATCCCAGAACTGCCGCCAGGACGAGGCGCCATCGAGCGCGGCCGCCTCGTAGGGCTCGACCGGGAGACTTGCCAGCCCCGCCAGCATCAGAAGGAAGATGAAAGGCGTCCATTGCCAGACGTCGGCAACGATGATCGAAAACATCGCGAGGTTCACGTCGCCCGCCCAGGCCTGCAGTGGAAGGCCGAGTCGGTACATGATCTCGTTCAGCACGCCAAACTGTGGCTCGTAGATGATCTTCCAGGTGATCGCGACGGCGATTGGCGGCAGCATCATCGGGATCATCAGCACAGTCTTCAAGAAGGTGAGCCGGCGAATGAACCGATCAAGAAGCAGCGCCAGGCCGAGTCCGAGCACGAACTCCACTGACACGGAAACGATGGTAAAGACCGCAGTGTTGCGCAGCGCGGCGTGAAATTGTGCATCGGTCAAGAGCCGCGCAAAATTGCCTGCACCGACGAATTGCCAGGGCAGGTCGGGATTGGGGCTGATCTTGTGGACCGCCGCATAGAACATGTAGAGGCTGGGGAAGATCGTCAGCGCCAGAAGGATGAGCATGGTCGGCGCCAGCATCAGGTAGCGCAGGTGCCGCTCGGTCCAATGCTCAAGCGCGCCACCCACTCGGAACGACGCCGTCGGTATGCCTTTGCCGGGCTTCAACATCGATTTCTCCCGCAGGCGCTGTCCATATACAGACCTCAAGTGCGCCCCCACCGGACCGATGCCGGTGCGGCCGCGAGAGTAGGGTCTGTGGCCCCGCCGATATATGCGTCCGCCTATTTGAGGCCGGTGATTTCTTCGACCGCTGCCTGTGAGTTCTTCAGCGCTTCCTCGGGCGTGATCGTGCCCGCGACCACCTTGGAAAGCTCGATGCCGAAGGCATTTTCGATCTCCGGCCACTTTGGATGGCGCGGCCGTGGCGTCGAAGCCTGGATCGCCTCCATCAGCACCGGGTAATGGCGGAATTTCTCCTGCTTGGTCAGTGCCGGGTCGGTGAAGACCGAGGTCCGCACCGGTGGGTTGCCGCGCTCGGCGGAGATCTTGATCTGCTCCGGCGAGGTTGCCCACAGCATGAAATCGAAGGCTTCCTGCTTGTTCTTTGACGCCGACATGATGCCCATGGTCCAATGGCCGATTTCCGAGCTGCCCGGTTTCGTGCCCGCCGGAATCGGGCTGTAGGATATCTTGCCGACCATTTTCGATTGGCTCGGATCCTCGAAGGTCGCGACCCAGTTCGGCCAGTTGATAGACGAGGCGGCGGTACCAGCGGCCAGCGCCGTACCCACTTCGTTGGCGTTGTAGCTCTCGATCCCCTTTGGCGAAACGTCGCGGAGCGCCATGAAGGTCTTCATCGCCGCCGCGCCTTCCGGCGTGTCGATCGTCACCTTTGTGCGATCCTCGTTGAACATATCGGCGCCGTAGGACCAGAAGATCGGCATGAAGTCGGCCACCACGGGGTTACCCTGACCGCCGCGGAAGACATAACCGAAATAGCGGCCGCCGCCGTCCTTGGTCAGGGCCTGGCCCGCCTTCAAGACGTCATCCCAGGTCTTGGGAGCGTCGACGCCGGCTTCCTTGTACTTGGCGGCATCATAGAAGAACATCTGGGCGTTTCCCACGTAGGGCAGGCAAACATAGGGACCGGTATTGTAAGGGTTGCGGCAGATCGCCAGCGACTTCGACAGGAAGTCGGTGTCCGGCCCCTCCAGGCCCGCTTTCTTGAAGTATGGCGTCAAATCCTCGAGATGTCCGTTCTCGGCGAAGAACGGAATCCACGGGTCATCCATCAGGATAATGTCGAATACGCCGGATTTGGTTGCCCCTGCATTGGCGCCCTGTTCGAAGACGTTGGCATAGGGCGCCTGCACGATCTCCACCTTCGTGCCCTTCATCTTCGAGTAGTCGTCGGCAGCAGCCCTAAGGCCATCCCCCTCGCTGCTCGATGGCACGAGGACCGTGAAATCGGCCCAAGCGGCTCCGTTGATCGCAAGCGCGGACGCCGCGGCAGCCAAAATGAGAAACAATTTGCGAACCATCATACACCTCCCAATCCGAGTTTCTGGTCAAAGGTCGACTTTGCGGACGGCCTGACCTGGTCCGGCATAGTGGAGACACTGCCTCGACATCCACGAACGACTGAACTGCGAGATGAAACGGAGGCCGGCATCTCCTAAGCCGGCTGTTGCTCCCGCGATGAGTTTATCACATCGAAAGCCTTATTCAGAGAGGTTGTATTAGTATTTACTGTTATTTGAGATTGCGCGAGCGCCAGTTCGACAAGGCGCTGATACGCCCATCCGTGGTGCCCCGCCCGATGCGGTCCAGGAATCGCTGGTATCCGGGATGTTCGATAAGCAGCCGCCGGCCGAGGCCCGACAGGAAATCGACATCCTTCGCATCCAATGTCAGCCTGTTGTGGAGCGTCATGATCCGCCGTGCCACCGGCGGGTCGACGATATCGGTCAAGGCCAGCCGGACGACGTCGACATCGAGATCGCCGCAGTTCCGCTTCGCCCTCCCGTTACCGCAACGCCACCTCACGAAACTGTCGCGCCAGGCCGGGCTCGACGACGGCTATTCAAGGCACAAGCGCTTCCTGGCGCAGGCCGCGCACGAACTGCGTACGCCGGTTGCCATCCTTGGCGCCCGCATCGCCTCGCTGCCACCGGGACCGGACAAGACGCGCCTCAACGAGGAACGGCAAGGGTGCGGGCCTCGGCCTCAACCTCGTGCAGAGGATCGTCCACCTGCACGGCGTCGACGTTGCGCGCTCGGCTTCCGGCGGCGCCTGCATGCGCATCGTGCTGCCGCTAGCCCAAGCCGCCCAGGTAAGCGAAAGGACAAGCCCCGGAACCAGGGTTCCGGGGCTCGATCGCAGCTTAGCCGGGAGAAAGAGCTAAGCCGCCTGGACCTTCTTCGACACGCGCGCCCATTCCGGGATCCAGTCGCGATGGGCGACCAGTAAATCGTCGACGAGCGCCCATATCTGTTCGAGGTCGAGTTCGGCCGCCGTGTGCGGATCCATCATCGCGGCGTGATAGAGGTGCTCGCGGTTTTCGGTCACCAGCGCCTGGACCGTCAATTCCTGCACGTTGATGTTGGTGCGGATCAGCGCCGTCAGCTGCGGCGGCAGGTCGCCGATGAAGGTCGGCTGGATGCCGGAGGCGTCGACCAGGCAGGGAACTTCCGCAGCGCAATTTTCCGGCAGCGAGGTGATGCAGCCGTTGTTCCTGAGGTTGCCGTAGATCACCGACGGCTCGCCGGTCCAGACCGAGTTCATGATTGAGGACGCGTATTCGTGGCTCTCGGCCACCTCGATCGTCTCGGCTTCCTTGAAGGCCGCCGCCTGCCCCTTCCAGCGCTCGATCTGCTCGACGCAGCGCTTCGGGTATTCATCAAGCGGAATGCCGAATTTCTCGATCAGATCGGGACGACCGTCCTTGATGAAATAGGGCGTGTATTCGGCAAAGTGCTCCGAGCTTTCGGTGACGAAATAACCGAGCCGCGTCAGCATCTCATAGCGAACCTTGTTGGGGCAGCGCGGGTTCCAGTGGCTGGGCTTCGGAAACCGTCCCTCGCGGTAGCCGCGCACCAGATCCGGGTAGAGATTGCGGAAGCTGCCGTCGGCCTGCTTGTGTTCGAACGTCAAATAGAAGGCCATGTGGTTGATGCCTGCGGCGCGGTAGCGGATCTCCGACACCGGGATATCGAGATCTCGCGCCAGTTCGAAGGCCGTGCCCTGGACGGAATGGCAAAGGCCAACCTGGCGGATCGTCGGATACTTCTCAGAGATCGCCCAGGTGTTGATCGCCATCGGGTTGACGTATTGCAGCAGGATCGCGTTGGGGCAGACCTCGAGCATGTCCTCGCAGATTTTCCAGAGATGCGGCACGGTGCGCAAACCCCGCATGATGCCGCCGACGCCGAGCGTATCGGCGATCGTCTGGCGCAGGCCGTATTTCTTCGGCACCTCGAAGTCGGTGACCGTGCAGGGCTCATAACCACCAATCTGGAAGGCGACGACGACAAAGTCAGCCCCTTCGAGCGCCTTGCGTTGGTTGGAATGGGTCTCGATCTTGGCCTTGACGCCGAGCGTGCGCACGAGCTTGCCGGCGACGATCTCGCTTTCACCAAGGCGCTGCGGGTTGACGTCCATCAGCGCGATCGTTGCGGCGGACAGGGACGGCCGCTGCAGCACGTCGCCGATGATGTTCTTCATGAAGACGGTGGATCCAGCGCCGATGAAGGTGATCTTGGGTTGTCTGGTCATGGATTGCCTCTGTTTTCTCGTGGTCATGCTGCCACATCGAAGGCGGCTTTAACGAGCCGTTCGGTGTAGGCGGTCTTGGGATTGGAAAGGATTTCGCTCACCGGCCCCTCCTCGACGATTTTGCCATGCTGCATCACCACCACCCGGTGGCAGAGCGCGCGCACGACCTTGAGGTCATGGGAGATGAAGAGATAGCTGAGACCCCGCTCGTCCTGCAGCTTGCGCAGGAGCTCGATGATCTGGGCCTGGACGGAGAGATCGAGCGCCGAGGTCGGCTCGTCGAGCAGGATGAATTCGGGCTCGAGCGCGATGGCCCTGGCGATCGCGATGCGCTGGCGCTGGCCGCCGGAGAACTCATGCGGGAAACGTGCCAGGATGTTGCCCGGCATGCCGGCGGCGCTGAGCGCGTCCACCACCCGGTCGAGCCGCTCCTTGCGGTTTTGACCGATGCCGTTGACGACCAGCCCCTCCTCGATGATCTGGCCGATCGACATGCGCGGATTGAGCGAGGCAAAGGGATCCTGAAAGACGATCTGGATGCGCGAACGCAAGGGCCGCATCGCGGTCCGGTCCTTGTCGTGGATCGGGATACCGTCAAAGAAGACCTCGCCGCCATCGGCATTGATGAGACGGATCAGCGCCTGGCCGAAGGTCGTCTTGCCGGAACCGGATTCGCCGACGAGCCCTAACGTCTCGTGCCTGCGCAGGTTCAGGCTCAGCTTGTCGACGGCGATCAGCTCGGAGAATTGCGGACGAAACAGGCCACCCTTTTTCAACGTGAAGCAGACCTTCACGTCCCGCCCGTCAAGAATGGTCGGCGCGTTGTGCGGCAGCGGCTTGGCGGCACCCGAAGGTTCCGAAGAGAGCAGCCGCTTCGTGTAAGGATGGGATGGGTTGGCAAAGAGTGCCGCGGTGGTGTTGTGCTCCTTCACCTCGCCATATTGCATGACATAGACGTAGTCGGAGAACTGCCGCACGACCGTCAGGTCATGGGTGATCAGGATCACCGCCATGCCGAGCTCGCGCTGCAGATCGCGGATCAGGTTGAGGATCTGTGCCTGAACGGTGACGTCGAGCGCCGTTGTCGGCTCGTCGGCGATCAGCACATCAGGATCGTTGGCAAGCGCCATCGCGATCATCACCCGCTGGCGCTGGCCGCCAGAAAGCTGGTGCGGATACTGATTCAGCCGCAGTTCCGGGTCCGGGATCCGCACGTGGCGCAGCAGTTCCAGTGCACGCTCCATCGCCGCGCGGCGGCTGATCCTGCGGTGCGCCCGGATCGCCTCGATGATCTGCGAGCCGACCGTATAGACCGGGTTCAACGAACTCATCGGCTCCTGGAAGATCATCGCCAGCCGATTGCCGCGCAAGGCGCGACGTTCACGTGGCGAGAAATTCAGCACGTCCTTGCCGTCATAGTCGATGCGCGACTGCGGAGCGATGGTGGCGCGCTTGGAGAGAAGCCCCATGACGCTGCGCGCCGTCACCGATTTGCCCGAGCCGGACTCGCCGACAATGGCGATGGTTTCGCCACGGTAGAGCTGGAAGGACACGTCCTTCACCGCCTCCACCATGCCGTGTTCGACCTTGAAACGAACAGCGACATTGCGGGCGTCGATGATCGGCCGGCCGTTTCGTTCGGTAAGATCCTTGCGCTCGGCGGGCGCGGCTACGAGGACGTCGATTGTCTCAGTCATGAAGCGTCCTCCTCAATAGGGATCGATGGCGTCGCGCAGACCGTCGCCAAGCGCATTAAAGGCGAAGACCGTGACAAGCACGAAGGCGACGGGCGACAGGATCCAGGGATAGGACCCGATGACGGAATAGGTGGATGTGTCCTGCAGCATCAGCCCCCAGGAAATCAGCGGCGGCTTGACGGCAAAGCCGAGGAACCCGAGGAAGGATTCCAAGAGCACCACCTGCGGGATCGAAAGCGTGACCGCGACGATCACGTGGCTCATCACGTTCGGCAGGATGTGCTGAAAGATGATGCGCCGGTCGCTGGCGCCGACGGCGATCGCCGCCCGCACATAGTCGATGCGGGCAAGCGCCAGCGTCTTGCCGCGCACCTCTCGTGACATCTGCGCCCAGCCGAGCGCCGACATGACGATGATGACGAAGGCGAGAAAGACATTGGTCGGCGCCGTCACCGGGATCAGCGACGTCAGCGCCAGATAGAGCGGCAGTTGCGGGAAGGCGAGCACCAGCTCGACGAAGCGCTGGGTCCAGACGTCGAAGCGGCCACCAAAGTAACCCGACGCCATGCCGACGGTGGTGCCGACGAAGGTCACGATCGATACCACGATCAGCGCGATCATCAGCGAGATGCGCGATCCGACGAGAATTCGCGAGAGCACGTCGCGGCCGAACTTGTCGGTTCCGAGCAGATGCACCGGCGAGCCATCGATCGCGCCAAAGAGATGCCGCTCGGCCGGGATCAGGCCGAAGAGGCGGTAGGGCGTGCCCTTGACGAAGAACCCGAGGATCTGCGGGTTGTCGTAATCGGGGCCGATGATCGGCTGAAAGGTGATCGGGTCAAGCTCCGTGCCCTCGCTCAGCGGGTAGCTGCGCGGCGGGAAGACGAAGTTGCCGTCCTTGTCGGCAAAGCTGATCGCCTGCGGCGGCGCGAAGGCGACACCGGTTGCCTTCGGATCGACCGGCGACAGGAAGTCGGCAAAGACCGCCATGAAGATCAGCAGACCGACGAGGACCAGCCCGAGCATGCCCGTCCAGGAGCGCTTCAGCCGCCGCCAGACGAGCGCCTGGTAGCTTTCATTGTGCTGCTCGTTCTTGGGCTCGATGGCGAGCGGAAGGGTCGTCTCAATCTCGACGGTCATGCCGGGGCTCCTCCGAGACGCACGCGCGGATCAAGTGCTGCGAGCAGCATGTCGGCGATGATGTTGCCGAGGATCAGCGTGGCCGACAGCACCAACATGAAGGTGGCAGTGACATAGACGTCGCCCACCCACATGGAGCCGACGATGGCGGGACCGACGGTCGGCAGCGCGAAGATGATCGCGGTCTCGATCTCGCCCGTCAGCATATAGGGCAACACGACGCCCTGATACATGATCAGCGGGTGCAGGGCGTTCGGAACCGCGTGGCGCATGACCACGGCCCCTTCGCTCAAGCCCTTCGCTCGCGCCGTCTCGACATATTGCGCGTTCAGCGTGTCGAGCAGATTGCCGCGCATCACCCGCATATTGTAGGCAAGGCCGCCGAAGGTGGCGATCGCCACGACCGGCCAGACATGTTTGACCAGATCGACGAATTTGTCCCACGACCAGGGCGCGCCACCGTAGCGGGCCGAATGGAAGCTGTTGATTTCGCTGACATTGAAGTGGAAGACGAGGATATAGACGATGATCAGCGCCATCAGGAAGCGCGGCACCGTCATGCCGAGAAAGGCAACCGTCGAAAGCAGGCTGTCGATCCAGGAATATTGCCGGGTCGCAGCGATGATGCCGAAGGAAATGCCGATCACCGACGCGAGAATGTGGCAGACGAGCGCCAGCGCCAGCGTGCGCGGCAGGCGTTCGCCGACGACATCGGCAACCGGCTTGTTGTAATAGAGGCTGTGGCCGAAATCACCGCGCGTCAGAATGCCGGTCATCCAGTTGACGTATTGCACCGCCATCGGCCGATCGAGCCCATGCTCCTTGCGATAGGCCTGCGCCTGGGCTTCCGCCTCCTCATAGGATGCGCCGCCCTGGTTGATCAGCTGCGAGCGGATGTAATCGCTGTAGTCTCCGGGCGGAGCCTGGATGATGGCGAACGTCGCGACGCTCAAGACAAGCAGCACCGGAATGGCAGAGGCGATGCGGACAAGCAGAAACCTGAACATGCCGTTTCCTTCTGTCGGTTGGGGTGACGGAGCGCTCCCCCGGCGACGGGCCGGAGGAGCGGCCCTACATCAGTTGCTGAGACCCTTCTCGCCGGGCTTGCCCGGGAGCTGCTCGGCAAAGAGTTCGAAGTCACCTTGCTTGTCAGCGGGCACATACAGGCGCTCGCGCATGATCGTGTCTTCCGCCCAGTTGAACATGAAGATCGGCGCCCCCGTCGGAACGTTGGCGAAGCGCTTGTTGATGATCAGCGCCCCCGGATATTCGGTAAGCCCGATCGTATCGAGGTTCGTCGTCGCGATCTTCTGATATTGCTTCATCAGTGCGACGCGCTCGGCATTGTCGTTGCTGGCGATGAACTTGTTGATGGTGTCGACAAGCTCCTTCTCGAACGGCATCAGATCGACCTCACCGCCCTCAGGTGCGCGGTGGTGCCAGCTGGTGCGTGGACCCGTTGCGCCAAGCTGCGGCGTGTTCTGCACGACAGACGCATATTCCGGCCCGTTTCGGTGAACCATCCAGTCGAAGCGGCCGGCATAGTTGGTCGCATCGCGCTGTTTGCCGTCGAGGGAATTCAGCACGACCCGAAGACCGAGCTTCTCCATCTGCCCGATGATGCCTTCGGCGAGGTTGCGGTCGGTCGCATAGCTGTTGTCGATAAGAAGCACGATCTCGACGTCTTGCCCACCGGCCTTGTCGGCCGGGAAGTTGACGAAGCCGTTGCCGTCGGTGTCTTTCAGGCCAGCTTTTTCGAGCAGAGCCTTCGCGCCATCGAGGTCAAAGGGATAATAGACGGTCGACTCCCGGTCATAGAAGCTGGTGCCGGAGGAAAGTCCGCCCGGATAGATCGCCGTGAACGGACCCTTCACCAGCGCCTCGCCGAGCTTCTTGCGATCCACCGCCATGGTCACCGCCTTGCGGAAATCCTCGTTGCGGTTGAGCTCGCGCACGGCCTGGGCCCGTTCGTCCGGTTCGCCCCAGCCATTGGCCGAGAAGTTCATGTGCAGATTGTAGCCGATGAGGCGCGGGCCGAAGGCAAGGCGCGCGGGTGCCGTATCCTGGGCAGCGCGCTTCAGAGATTCGACGAAGTTTTCCGGCTGCTCGAGGTTGGAGAGATCGGCGGAGCCGGCGATCGCCTGCACGTCGCGGTCGGCCCAGGTCGAGAGCTTGTAGTGCAGCTCGTTGATGTAAGGGAGCTGGTTGCCGTTCTCGTCCACCTTCCAGTAGTAGGGGTTGCGGCGCAGCACGATGATATCGTCAGCACGGTAGGCGACCGGCACCCAGGCGCCCATGACGGGGATGTTCATGTATTCCGGCGGGAAGGCGTTCTTGTACTGGTCGTAGGTCGTGCCGGCATACTTCGGATGCTTGGCTTTGAGGATATGCGACGGGCCCGGGCAGAAGGTGCCATAGGCCATGGCATAGAGGTGCTGGCGCGGGAAGGCCTCCTTGAAGGTCCATTCGACCGTGTACTGGTCGATCTTTTTCAGCGTCGTTCCGACGCCGAAGGTCTCGGGCGTCGCGCCGTTCAGCGGAGATACATTCGGGTCGAGGATATTGTCGTCCCAGTAGAACATCACGTCATCGGCGTCGAAGAGGTCGCCGTCCGACCATTTCGCACCCTCGACGAGATGCATTGTCAGCTTGTGGCCGTCGGCAGACCAGTCCCAGCTCCTGGCAAGGTTCGGCAGCGGCTCGACGTCGTTCGCTTCCACCTGGAAGAGCGGTGCGGTGCGGGTCAGGCATTCGGACATGCCGATATCAATGCCGCCCCAGCCCTGGCTCTGGCCGGCCGAGTAGTTCCAGCCCTCCGGACGGCCGCCGATGACGTGGCGCAGCGTGTCGCCATAGACGCCGACGCCATCGGGCATGTTGCCGGTCTTGAAGACCATCGGCTCCTTCGGCAGGCGCTCGACAACCGGCGGCAGCTTGCCGGCCTTGACGTATTTTTCGGTGACCCAGGCCGGCTCCTTGTACTCCGGCAGCGCCTTGAACTCGGCAATCGAGTCGCGCGGCACATAGGTGATCTTGCCCTGGGCCGGGAATGGCGGCTGCTCGGGCACGACTGATGGATCGGAGGCCGCCGCCTGAAGGGCGAAGGTCGAGATGCCGACGAGCAGCAGGCTCGCCATTTTCGTCAGTCTGTGGCTGGTCATTGGCTCAGATTCTCCCTCTTTTCGCCGCGCCGAAGCGTGGCCTCCTCCTTGAAAGTATGCAGTTGTGGCAGCGCAGCCCGCGTCTCCTCACGCGGGCATGCGCTGCAATCGGTCAGCCGGCGGCGCGGGCCGCCTGGCGCTCGGCACGCAGTTCGTCGAGCGAGCGCACCTGGCGTCGGGCGGCGCCGTTCCACTCGCGCGTTTTGACGGTGGCGCGGCTCAGGCGCTCGTTCGCGCCGTCGATGGCGTGGGCGTATTGCGGCAGCCACTGACCTTGAGCGACCACCATCTCGTCGACCATCTGCCAGACTTCCTCAGGCGTGCAGATCGCACCGACCAGCGGATCGTGCAGCATTGCGAGCTTCAGAAGGTCGAGATCGCCGGTCACGGCCGCATGCACCGACATCCGCTGGACATTGATCGATGCGAGGCAGGTGGCGGCGCAGGCTTCCGGAAGCGTGATGCCGGAGACCATGTTGATGCCGAAGCGGTCGACGAAGCCGGGGGATTCGATGATCGCATCAGCCGGCAGGTTGGTAATGACACCTGAATTCTTGACGTTGAAGTGGCCGCGATAGACACGCCCCGTCTCAAGCGCTTCCAGAATGTGGCTCGCATGTTCGTTCGAGCGCTTCTGGTGATCGAGCGGTTTTCCGGCGGCTTCCAGGAATTGCGGAAACTCGGTCTCGAACCAGTTACGGGTTTCCGTCGAATACCTGAGATAGCCGCCGGTTTCGCCGTGGATCCAGTCCGACATGTCGATCCATCGGCTGATCTCTTCCGGGCGCTTGCGGTACCAGGGAAGATATTCGGAGAGATGGCCGTTGCTCTCGGTCGAGTAGACGCCGAAGCGCTTCAACACGTCGATGCGGAGCTTCTCCTGTTGCGAAAACACCGGGTGCGCCTCGAAGGCGGCGATGAGTTCGTCCTTGCCTATTCTGCGGCCCTTGAGCCTGACGTCGACGAACCAGGTCTGGTGGTTGATACCGGAGCAGATGTAATCGAGTTCGCCCTCGCCGGCGCCGAGGATCTCGGCGATCTGCTCGCCGCCGTGCTGGACGCCGTGGCAGAGACCGACCGTGTCGACCTTGCCATATTCGATCGCCGCCCAGGTGTTCATCGCCATCGGGTTGGCATAGTTCAAGAACTTCGCACCCGGTTCTGCGACCGCGCGGATATCCTTGCAGAAATCGAGAATAACCGGAATGTTGCGCTGGCCGTAGAGGATGCCGCCGGCGCAGATCGTATCGCCGACGCATTGGTCGACGCCGTATTTCAGCGGAATGCGGATGTCGTCGGCATAGGCTTCGAGGCCGCCGACGCGAACGCAGCTGATGATGTAGCGCGCACCTTCCAGCGCCTTCAGCCGATCGGTCGTCGCCGTCACCTTCGTCGGCAGGCGGTTGACCTCGACGATCCGGTCGAGGATCGCCTTGATCATCTCCAGATTGCGGGCACTGAGGTCGGTCAGCGCCACTTCGATATCACGCAGTTCCGGCACGGCGAGAATGTCGGTAAAGAGCTTCTTGGTGAAGCCGATGCTGCCGGCGCCGATGATGGCGATCTTGAATGTTGCCATGCCCTTCTCACTCCTCCTGGACTGCGTGCTCTCAAGCGAAGGGTAAAATTAATTCAAAATTCCTGACCCGCCGCCTGTGCAACCTGACCGCGGATCCGTCTTTCCATTCGATTACAAGAGCCGACTGTTGCGCGATTGGCCGTCATTATGTGTATAATCGCCGACCCCGCCAGAGCGGTATTGTGCTTTCATGGGTAATTTTATGCTGCAAGATTTGATCGATAACGGCCCGATCATGCGAACGGTTTCGCTGCCGCGGGGACGTCAGAGCCTGCACACGATGCCGACCAGCACCGGCTATGAAATCCGCACCAATGCCACCTATGACTGGGACGGGAGGAAGCGCGGCAACACCCCGTTCACCGTGCTGCAGCACACGATCGCGGGTGCTGGAAACCTGCGCTACGAGAACCGGAGCTATCGGGTGCGCGAAGGCGAAACGCTGCTCTTGCTCGTGCCGCACAATCATCGCTACTGGCTGGAAGACGGCGGGCGCTGGGAGTTTTTCTGGATCTCGATGAACGGCGACGAAGCCTTGCGCGTCCATCGCGCGATCCTCGCCGTCACCGGCCCTGTTTTGAAGCTGCAGCCGGAAACGATCGAGCATCTGGCCGATTGCAGCCTGCGGCTGATCCGCGGCGGCGAGACGCCGGGGCGGGCTTCGGCGATCGCCTACGAGGCGGCGATGGCGCTTTATGACGACGTTTTCGGCTCGCACCCGGTGTTCAGCCACGAGCACCGGACGATGCACCGTGTCGTCGACCACATCATGAACAATCTGCAGAGCCCGCTTCCGGTTGAGGAACTGGCGCGCGTCTCGGGCTTGAGCCGGGCGCATTTCTCCCGCGTCTTTGCCGCCAGCGAAGGCATGGCGCCGGCCGAATACGTGCTGCAGAAGCGATTGCAGCGTGCCGTGAAGCTTTTGACGAAGACGGCGAGCCTGCCAGTCAAGGAGGTGGCGATCCTCTCAGGCTTCGAAGACCCCAACTATTTCGCCAAAGTGTTCCGCCGATCCTTCGGGCTGAGCCCGACCGAGTTCCGCACAACGGGCATGTATGCCAGCGTCGCCGCCCGCTCCGTCGAAGAGCCATCCGAGAGCATTTACGATCGGGCGCCATCGAACTGACGCCTCCTTGCATACGCGGCGGCACCAGGTTTCAGTGCCGGTACCGCCGCGCAGAGAAGCAATCTTACGCCGTCAACACGTCCTCGATGTGGATCGGCAGCGAACGTACGCGCGTCCCCGTCGCATGGAACACCGCATTGGCGATGGCTGGCGCCGTTCCGACCAGGGCGATCTCGCCGAGGCCTTTCACGCCGAGGGCGTTGACATGCGGGTCGACCTCGTCGACGAAATGCGCTTCAAGCTGCGGTATGTCGAGGTTCACCGGCATGAGGTAGTCGGCCATATGGGCATTGACCGGCCGGCCATCACGGCTATCCAGAACCGTGCGTTCCATCAGGGCCATGCCCATGCCGCCGATCATGCCGCCGGTGCACTGGCTACGGGCGAGCAACGGATTGACGACCCGACCTATGCCATAGGCGCCGACGATGCGGCGCACCCGGATGGTGCCGACATCCGGATCGACAGCGACCTCGGCAAAGACGGCACCGAAGGAATGCATCGAATAGCGCTCGGCAACCTCAGGATCGCGCTGGGCCGAACCGTCAGCCTCGATCGGCGCGCCGGCTTTGGCGACGATCTCGCGATAGCTGATGCCCGTCGTTTCGCCGCGGCGCCGCAGCCGCCCGTCGCTCCACTCGAGTTCCCCGGCCGCGACATTGTAGAGCGGCGACGCAGAATCGGCCGTGGCGAGACGCGCGACCTGCGCCTGCGCCTCGATGCAAGCCGCCTGGATGGCCGACCCGACCGAAGCCATGGTCCAGGAACCACCATGCGATGGGGTCTGGGGGTAGCTTGACCGGCCGAGCCGGAAGCGGATGCGTTCCGGTGGCAGCCCAAGCGTCTCGGCGGCAACCTGGGTCATGGACGTATAGGTCCCCGGCCCCATGTCGCTGGCCGCCGCCTCGACCTCGACCGTGCCGTCGGCAAGCAGCCGCACCCGGGCGTTCGCCGCCGCGTGGAACGCCGGGTAGGTGGCGGTAGCCGCGCCCATGCCGATCAGCAGCCGCCCGTCACGCATCGAGCACGGTTCGGGCGTGCGCCGGGCCCAGCCGAAACGCTCGGCACCGAGCGCGTAACATTGCATCAGCGAGCGGCTCGAGAACGGTTTGTTTTCCGCTTCGTCCTTCTCGGGCTCGTTGCGGCGCCGAAGCTCGATCGGGTCGATGCCGAGCTTGTAGGACAGCTCGTCCATCGCGCTTTCGAGCGCGAAGATGCCGCTCGCCTCTCCCGGCCCGCGCATGTGATTGGGTGTGCCGGTGTCGAGTTCGGTCAGCCGGTACTGGGTGCGCACGTTCGGGCAGGAATAGAGGTAATCCGTGACCGCCGTCAGCGCTTCCATGAACTGTTCATAACGGCTCGTTTCCCCCGTGCCTTCGTGAACGACGCCGGTGAGCTTGCCGTCGTTGGTGGCGCCGAGCGCCACGCGCTGAAGCGTGCGCGGCCGGTGGCCGGTGGTGAAGAACATCTGCTTGCGGGTGAGCACCAGCTTCACCGGCCTGCCGACATGGCGCGCGGCCAGCGCCGCCAGCGTCACATGCGGCCATGTCCTGAGGCTCGTTCCAAAGGCACCGCCGATAAAGGGACAGATCACTTCGATGTTTTCGACCGGCATGCCGAAGACTGCGGCGATCTCCGCCTGCTCGTTGACGAGATACTGGCTCTTGCTCCACAGCGTCAGCCGGTCGCCGCTCCAGGCGGCGATGGTTGCGTGTGGCTCCATCGGATTGTGGTTTTCCCGCGCCATCTCATAGGTGGCATCGAGGGTGACAGGCGCTCCTGCCACCGCTTTGTCGGCGTCGCCGCGCGCCCGATCGGGAGACACGCGCCCGCGTGTATCGGGGACAATGCTCTCCGCCTTCGGATCCATCGGGTCGACGATCGGCGGCCGCGCCTCATAGGTCACGCGGAGCGCTGCGGCGGCGCGCTCGGCGTGATCGAGCGTGTCGGCAACGACGAGCGCGACAGGCTGGCCGTAGAAGCGCACGGCATCGTCCTGCAAGACGTGCAGCCGCTCGCCGGTGGCGGGGTCGATGCCGGCCTTGTGCGGGAGATAAGGCAGCTTCTCGGCGTTGCGGTGCGTGATGACGGCGACGACGCCGGGCATGCGCTCGACCTCGGCAGTCTGAAATCGCGTGACGCGGCCAAGGCCGATAGTTGAACTGACGATCACCGCGTAGAGTTGACCCGGCTGGTTGAAATCGGCGGCATAGCGCGCCCGACCCGTAACCTTGGCCCGGCCGTCGACACGGGTCATTGGTTTTCCGATGGTATTGACGCTCATGCGACTTCTCCTGCCATTTCGAGTGCCCGGACGATCGTCCGCGGCAAGAGTTCGACCTTGAAGTGATTGTGCTGCAACGGCCGCGCGCCCTGTGTTGCCAGCTGTGCCGCAGCCTCGAATGCCTGCCGTTCCGGCCGCTTGCCGATCAATGCGGCCTCGCAATCGCGCAGGCGCCAGGGTCTCGTCCCGACGCCGCCGACGGCAAGGCGAGCCTCGCGGATCACCCCGTCTTCGACCGAAAGTGCAGCGGCAGCCGAAACGAGGGCAAATTCATACGAGGCGCGGTCACGAACCTTGAGATAGCGCGCACCGCGACTGTACGGCCCTCCGGGCACACGCAGTTCGACGATCAACTCACCGGGCAGCAGCGTGTGCTCGAGATGCGGCGTAGCTCCGGGTAGCCGGAAGAGTTCTTCGATCGGAAAGTTGCGTTCGCCCTCAGGTCCCCGCACTCGCATCGTCGCATCGAGCGCCACCAGAGCAACGGCGACGTCGGAGGGATGCGTCGCAACGCAGTGCTCGCTGGTGCCGAGGATCGCGTGACCGGCGTTCAATCCGTCGATGGCGGCGCAGCCGGAGCCGGGCGTGCGCTTGTTGCAGCCGGCGTCCAGCATGCGGAAATAGGGACAGCGCACCCGTTGCAGCATGTTGCCGCCCATCGACGCCATGTTGCGCAGTTGCGGCGAGGCGCCCTCAATCAAGCTTTCGGCGATCAATGGCTGCAGCCGTTGGACGTTGCGGTCGGCCGCGACTTCGGACATGCGAGCCAGCGCGCCGATGACGAGGTCGTCGCCTTCGACGCGGATGCCGCCAAGCGGTAGCGCGTTGATGTCGACGAGCCGTTCCGGGCGTTCGACCTCTTCGCGCATCAGGTCGATTAGCGTGGTGCCGCCGGCAATATAGCGCGCGCCGCCAGCGGCCGCGGCAATCGCCTCTTCGGCGCTTCGGGCTTTTTCCATCGTGAAGGGCAACATGGCTCAGCCCCTCCCTGCCGCGTCGGCGACGGCCGCGACGATGCCGGGATAGGCGCCGCAACGACAGATATTGCCGCTCATCCAGAAACGGATTTCGTCCGTTGAGCCTGCATGGCCTTCAGCGATGCAGCCGAGGCCCGACATGATCTGCCCCGGCGTGCAGAAGCCGCATTGCAAGCCCTCATGCGCCACGAAGGCTTCCTGGAGCGGATGCAGCACGCCATCTTTCTCAAGCCCTTCGATCGTTTCGATCCGGGCGCCGTCATGCATGCATGCCAGTGTGAGACAGGAGACGATGCGCTCGCCGTCGACAAGCACCGTGCAGGCGCCGCAGGCGCCCTGGTTGCACCCCTTCTTGGTGCCGGTCAGATCGAGCGTCTCACGCAAGACATCGAGTATGGATTGTCTTGAATCGACGTTCATCACGTGGACGTCACCGTTCACGGTCATGGTCAGGGTCATGGGGCTTACCTCCTTCGCCGGAGAACCTGTCGCTGCCGCCGACTGAGACGGCAGCGCTGCCAGCGCCACGGTTCCGGCACCTGCCAGAAGCGCTTCCCGGCGCGACAGCACCGGACCTTGCACATAGGATTCTGATCTATTTTCGACCATGTCGGAAACACTCTCCTGCCTCACCGTACAGAAGATAGGCGTCGAACGACGGCGTTACTGTTGCGATCTTTCGATCCTGCTTGAAAGTTGCGGCGGTCGAGGACGCCGGCGCACGGGAGCGCCGGCCCGGTCGCAGTCGAGGTCAAAGCCGACGGCGAAACTCGCTCGGGGTGAGGCCTGTCACTTTGCGAAAGCTCGAAGCGAAGGCCGATTGCGTTTCATAGCCGACGACAAGAGCGATATCGGTGATGCGCAGCGTCCGGTCCGCAAGCAGCGCCTTGGCGTGGGCGATGCGCTGCCGTGTCAGCCAGACATAGGGCGTGTGCCCGGTCGCCATACGAAAAGCGGTACAAAAATGAAAGCGGCTGAGATTCACGAGATCCGCCAGCTCCTGAAGCCGAATATCCTTGGTGAGATTGTCACGCATGTAGGTGGTGACACGCTTGATCTGCCAGGCCGAAAGGCCACGCCGTGGTCCGGGGGCGAGGGGCACGGACATTGCGGCGTGCCCGCGCAGAAGCTGGAGACAGACAAGATCGAGAAGCTGCTCGATGAACAGGTGCGATACCGCGTCACCGGTACTGATCTCGTCGTTAATCAAGGACATGATCGTAAACAGTTTGGGATCGCTGAAATTCACGCGGTCGAGAAGCTCGGGCTCACGACCATTCCCAACCTGATCCGCGCAGGCAAGCAGGCGCTGGTGCCCCAGAAAGATATTCGACACTTCGACGGCACCATCCGCGCGCCAAAGTCCTTCGTGACCCCTGGGCGCAAAAGTGATGGTGCCGGCTAGTGCCGGCGCGGTGATCGTCTGACGACCAACCTTCAGCGAAGCAGTCCCGTCGCCTGCATGCTTCGCCGCGAGAATATGATCCTTCAGTGGTGGCAGGTGGTACTCGAAGGGCTCGTTGCGCCAACGGCCGACCAAGCGCGTATCGCCGGAGAACACCTCCGGAATGACCGGCGGGGAAAACCCGCGCTGCAAGCGACGGATATGAACCTCCGTATCCGCAAGTCCCATTCCGCCCATTCGATCTTGTCTCTCGTGGATAGCCCGAAACGCGTTATCTCCCGGAGAACTAACATCCTTCGCCGCGCGCGAAAATATCGCCCGCGGGTCAAGTTTTCGACCCGCGGGCTGCAATCACGCCCAGGCTTGCCGGCGGTATTCGGCCACCCTTGGGAAAACGCCACCAAGGTCGGCACGCATCGCCCGCGCGATCACGCGGAAATCATGTTCGCTGATGGCGAGATGACCGAAACGAAGTTTCTGATCCCAGTTTCGATTGCCCTCGGCAAATTCTAGGCTGTCGAGCCACGGACGGACGGGAGCCTCCATACTGTCGGCCCAATCGATATCGCCGCGATGCGGCGCGGCTCCACCCATTGCAAAGAAGTGGGGCGGACGCTTCTTGACCACACCAATGGCGGCAAAGCACGCGAGACCCCCTTTCTCGCGGTAGGCCGCGTTCGGTGAATAGCAGACGAAACCGTCGCCCGCCTTCATCCGCGTCAGCGGCTGCACTTTGCCGTGGCCAAACTGCGAGAAGCCGCCTTCCAGAGCATGCTCTCCATCATCGCCGGAAACCGCGCCGATCCAGTAGCTGCGATCGCGTGTTTTCTGTTCTCCGCCCACTGCAAACCAATCCTGCGCCAACATCGATCATCCCTCGATCCGTTCTGTGAATGAAAAAACTATACAGAAGGGCACTGTCAGATTCTGGCAGCATCGAATCTGCGGACAAAGCGAGGCGCGCCCGGTCGGAGTCAGGCGACGGAAGCGGGAGAGATCACTTCCCATTTGCCGAACAGCTCCACCACCCCTGCAAGAGCCGCGTCAGCAGCATAGATCAGTCGCTCTTCTTCGAGGCGGAAGCCTTGAACTCGGAGAAGGCCGCTGCGTCCTGCGCCGTGAGGGGCGCGACGCGCCCTCCCGCTTTTCTTCGAGCAGCAGCTTCTTGTCTCCTCCGAAAGATTGAAGCCGTAGTCAGCGCTCTGCAGAGTGATGCTGGTGTAGCTCAACATTTGGCGGAAGTTGGCACGAACAGGTCTCGCCGGCGCGAGCGTCAATTTCTCGCAGGGGATTTCGAGCTACTTTTGCATACAGCGGATTGGGGCTGGATATTGTCCGACCAGTTCATCGACAGTCAACAGGGTGACACCTTCCACGATCGATTGAGCGACTAAAATCCGATCAAAAGGGTCCTTATGGATCGCTGGCAGTCCATCCACCGCTACCGCGTGTTCGCTGGTGATTGGGAGCTCTTGGTAGCCGTTATCAATGAGACCGCGGCGAAGTAGGCGAGGATCCACGGTAAAATCGGCGCGGCCAAGCCCACGCTTGATGGCCACCTCCCAAAGACTCGCCGCGCTAAACAGCAAAACATTGTCGGTATTCTCGATTTCAGCCAGAGCGGCGGGCGGCAGCTTCCCAGGCTCTACCGCTGCCCAAAGCAGAAGATGCGTATCCAGCAGGAGTTTCATCATTCGCCGCCAAACAGTTTCTCGATGTCTTCGCCACCCATGCGATCGAAGTCTTCCGGTACAGAAAACTGCCCCGCCATGAATCCGACGCGACGAGTTTCGTCGGCGGCAGGGGCCTCGACCGCGACGACCTTCACCATCGGCTTGCCCGCTTTGGCGATGATAAAGGACTCGCCTTTCGCTGCTTTCTCAATGAGCCGGGACAAATGAGTTTTCGCCTCGTGAATATTAACAGTGTGCATGGCCCTACCTCGAACTTAGTTTCGTAAACTTAGTTCAGTTTCGACCTGATAGCAAGTATGGCCGCGCGAAGAATCGACTTTGACGTGCAGCGGACCAGAGAAGGAATGCAACCAACTAGTACCACTGCACAGAGGTTATGACTCTTTGGCGGTTGGGTTTGGATAGGCTTTGGCGAGTTTGACGCGGGCTTGCTCGGTAGAGAACATCC
>NZ_FMXF01000032.1:0-67622 GCF_900103435.1 Sinorhizobium sp. NFACC03 | reverse complement strand
CTTTAGCATCGACGAAGACCTGCGCGTCATCCGCGCGGTGCGCGAGGCGATCGGCGACGAGATGCGGCTGATGATCGATGCCAACCATGGCTACACCGTCACCGAGGCGATCCGCCTTGGCAAGGCGGCGGCGGACTACGATATCGACTGGTTCGAGGAGCCAGTGGTGCCGGAACAGCTTTCGGCCTATCGCGAGGTCAGGGCCGGGCAGCCCATCCCGGTTGCAGGCGGCGAGACGTGGCACGCCCGTTACGGAATGTGGCCCGCGATCGAGAGCCGCGCCGTCGACATCCTGCAGCCGGATCTCTGCGGCTGCGGTGGGTTCTCCGAGATGGCGAAGATTGCAAGTCTTGCGACGTTGCATGGCGTTCGCATCGTGCCGCATGTCTGGGGTACCGGCGTGCATCTTGCCGCTGCGCTACAGTTCATGGCGGCGATGACGCCGGACCCGGTGCGGGTGAACCCGATCGAGCCGATCATGGAGTTCGACCGGACGGAGAATCCCTTCCGCCAGGCGGTGCTGAAGACGCCGATCGAGGCCGTGAATGGTGTCGTTGCCATCCCGGACGCGCCCGGTCTCGGCATAGAGATCGATCGCGGTGTGCTCGCCCTGTTCAAGATGCCCGAGGCTTGAGATGATCGAGCGCACCCTCTCCGGCCGTCCTCCTGAACCCCGTCTGCCGAAGGGTACAGTCGATGCCCAAATGCACATGTATCTGCCGGGGTTTCCGTCGCTTCCCGGCGGTCCGCCTCTACCGCCTGAACCGTTGCCGGACGTCACGGCCTATCGCGGGCTCATGGATTGGCTCGGTATCGACAGGGTGATCATCACCCAGGGCAATGCCCACCAGCGGGACAACGCCAACACGCTTGCCTCTGTCGCCGCAATGGGCGCCGCCGCGCGGGCCGTCGTCGTCATGGACGAAACCACGTCCGATGCGGACATGCGCGCGCTGAGCGCATCCGGCGCCGTCGGCGCACGCATCATGGATCTGCCCGGTGGCGCGGTGGGGCTCGATGCACTGGAAGCGGTCGACGCGCGTGCACATGCGGCGGATTGGATGATCGCCGTGCAGTTCGATGGCAATAGGATTCTCGACCACCTGCCGCGGCTGGAGCGCATCCGTTCGCGCTGGGTGCTCGATCACCACGGCAAGTTCTTCGCCGGCGTCGACCCGGATGGGCCGGAGATTGCAGCACTTCTGAAGCTGATCGATCGGGGCAATGTCTGGTTCAAGTTCGCGGGCGTCTACGAGAGTTCGAGAGCGGGATGGCCCTACGCGGATGTGGCCGCCTTCTCGCGCAGGATCGCGGACCATGCCCCGGAACGCATCATCTGGGGCTCGAACTGGCCGCACAACATGATCCGGAAAACGGAAGACTATCCCGATGACGCGCGGCTTGCCGAACTGGTGCTCGGCTGGCTTGCCAACGACCGGGCAAAGCATCTGGCCCTCGTTGAGAACCCGGAACACCTGTTCAAGCTGCCGCCTTTCGCGGCGGCGTGACTTCGACCCGCGGCGGGAGCCGGGAGGCTCCCTGTCGGGTCCAAGGACATGAGATTTCGCATGCCGGCCCGGACGGGCAGCAACTCGACCTTGGGAGAGGCCGAAGCACAATTAGTGGAGGAGGAAATGATGAAGAAAATTGCAGGCATGCTTTGCGTCGCAATGGGGCTGGCGTTTGCCGGCACAGCGGCGCAGGCGCAGGAAATCACGCTGCGCTCGGCGGACATCCACCCGGACGGCTATCCGACGGTTGAGGCCGTGAAGTACATGGGACAGCTGCTGTCCGAGCGCAGCAACGGCCGGATCAAGATCGAGGTCATGAACAACGGCGTGCTCGGTGGCGAGAAGGACACGATCGAGCAGACCCGCTTCGGCGTCATCGACATGAACCGGGTCAATGCGGCGCCCTTCAACAACCTCGTCAAGGAGACGATGGTCCTTGGCATGCCATTCCTGTTCCGCTCGACCGAGCACATGCACAAGACGGTCGACGGCCTGATCGGCGAGGAGGTTCTCGCCGCTTTCGAGCCGCACGGTCTGATCGGTCTCGCCTTCTACGATTCCGGCGCCCGTTCCTTCTACACGACCAAAAAACCGATCGAGAAATTGGCCGATCTCAAGGGGCTGAAGATCCGCGTGCAGCAGTCCGACCTCTGGATCGCGATGATGCAGGCCTTCGGCGCCAACCCGACGCCGATGCCGATGGGCGAGGTCTATTCGTCGCTTGAAACCGGTGTCGTCGACGGTGCCGAGAACAATTGGCCGTCCTACGAGTCCGCCCGTCATTTCGAGGTGGCCAAGAACTACTCGCTCACCGAACATTCTCTCAATCCGGAAATCCTGGTGATTTCCAAGATGAGCTGGGACAAGCTCTCCGCCGATGACCAGGGCCTGATCCGCCAGGCGGCAAAGGATTCCGTCGGCAAGATGCGCGAATTGTGGAGCGCGCGCGAAAAAGTCTCGGAAGAGAAGGTCCGCGCCGCCGGTGCAAACGTCATCAAGGTCAACAAGGAAGAGTTCGCCGCCGCCATGGGGCCGGTCTACGACCAGTTCGTCAGCGACCCGAAGCTCAAGGACCTTCTCGAGCGGGTGAAGGCGGTCAAGTGACAGCAGACGAAGGGCCGGCTCCGAGAATGGAGCCGGCTTTCGCAACTGTCCATTGATCGCTTTTGCGGAGGAGGAAGAGACATGCGTCGTTTCATGCGGGCGATGCGCCCGGTTCTCGGAGCGCTAAGCCGCGCGTCGCTCTATATCGCCGGCACCGGCATGGTCGCTATGACGTTGATCGTCGGCTGGCAGGTCTTTGCCCGCTACGTCTTGAACGACTCGCCAAGCTGGTCTGAACCCTTGGCCCTTCATCTCATGGCCTGGTTCATCATGCTCGGTGCCGCCGTCGGCGTGCGCGAAAGTGTGCATCTCGGGCTCGATGTCATCCGTCATGTGATGAAGCCTTCAGTGCAAATGGCCATGGACCTGACGAGCCTTGGCCTGATCGTCATCTTCGGCGCTTCCATGGCCTATTACGGCCTGCTTCTTTGCGTCGGCACTTGGACGGCCACCATTCCCGTTCTCGGCTGGCCGGGAGGGGTCGACTTTTTTCCGCTCATTGTCGGCGGTGTGATGATTGCCCTGTTTGCCGCCGAGCGTTTGATCGATCTGGTTCTGGGTGTCGATGTCGCCGCAGATGTCGTCGTGCAGGAGATGGCCTGAATGGCTTACACTATCCTCTTCGGGGTCTTCACCCTCTTGATGTTCATCGGCACGCCGATCGCGTTTTGCCTCGGCATCGCCTCGTTCGCCACCGTTCTCTATCTCGGCCTGCCGCCGGTGGTGGTGTTCCAGCAGTTGAATTCCGGCATGAACATCTTCGCCATGATGGCGATCCCGTTCTTCATCTTTGCCGGCGACCTCATGGTGCGCGGTGGCATAGCCAACCGGCTGATCCAGTTTGCCGCCGGCCTCGTCGGGCACCTTCGCGGTGGTCTCGGCCAGGTCAACATCGTCGCTTCGACACTCTTCGGCGGCATCTCCGGCTCGGCAGTGGCGGATGCCTCGGCAGTCGGTGGCCTGATGATCCCGCAAATGGCAAAGCGCGGCTATGACCGCGACTATGCCGTCAACGTCACGGTCAATGCGGCGATCATCGCGCTGATGGTGCCGCCGTCGCACAACATGATCCTTTATTCGATCGCCGCCGGCGGCAACGTCTCCGTCGCCGATCTCTTTACCGCCGGCATCATTCCCGGCCTGCTGCTTGCGCTTTCGCTGATGGTGACGGCCTATATCGTTGCAAGGCGCAGAGGTTATCCGGCCGAGCCGTTTCCGGGATTTTCCAAGGTCTTCTATTACCTGCTCGCCTCGTTCCCCGGTATCGTGCTGATCGGAATCATTTTCGGCGGCGTACGCTCCGGTGTCTTCACCGCCACCGAGAGCTCTTGCATCGCCGTGCTCTATGCTTTCCTCGTCGCCATGCTGGTTTACCGCGAGCTGGATTGGACGGGTTTCGTCGAGGCGGTGATGGGGGCGGTGCGCACCACCGCCATGGTGCTTCTGGTCATCGGCATGGCGGCGTCCTTCGGCTGGCTAATGGCGTTCCTGCAGGTGCAGGCGCTGATGATCAGCGCGATCAGCGCGATCTCGGAAAACCCGATCATCGTGCTGCTTGTCATCAACATCATCCTGCTGTTCCTTGGCACCTTCATGGACATGGCGCCGATGGTGATCATCTGCACGCCGGTGCTCCTGCCGGTGGTGAAGGCCTTCGGCATCGATCCGGTGCATTTCGGCGTGGTGATGATCCTCAACGCCGGCATCGGGCTCAACACGCCACCGGTCGGCACGGTGCTGTTCGTCGGCTGTGCCGTTGGCGGGATTTCCATTCGCGAGGCGATGCGCACTATCTGGCCGTTCTTCGGCGCCAGCATCGCGGTGCTGATGGCGGTCACCTACATCCCGGCCCTGTCGCTCTGGCTGCCGTCGGTCTTCAAGTGAGTTGACGGTCTCGATGCTTTCGGGCTCGGCATCACTGCCGGCCCGGTCTACCCCCGCGATGGGTCGGCTATTCGTTCCTGTTGGCAGCGATGCATTGCCGCTCCAAGCGTTTCAGGAAAACGCTGATCTCCTTTGCCGCCTGCAGATCGCCCTTCCGTTCGGCGACGACGCGACCTTCGCGCCAAACCTGGATCGCCTCTTCGAACCGGGCGAGCTTGTGCAAGATGGCACCCCGCAGTTTCCAAGCTGCCGAGTAATCCGGGTCGAAGGCGATCGCCCGCTCGACATGGGCAAGGGCGGTTTCGAAATCCGCCTCCTGAAGGCAGATGCTGCCGAGCGTGAAGCGCAGCAGGGCGTCATCCTTGCCGTCTTGTAAGAGCTTTTCGAGCACTTGCCGCATTGCTGGCGTTCCTCCTACGCGATCGCCGATTCAGGCCGCAGGCCTGGTTGGGGCGGGGGTCGCATGTCCGTTGCCCGGCGGCGCCGGCAACGATCTTGTCCTGTCGAGAGACTGATATCGCCGGCGGCTCCAGATCAAGGGGTCGGCATGGGTGGAAGTCTCGGTTGCGACAATTGTTCCGACGAACAGCGTGTGGTCCCCGACCTGCATCGAAGCGCTGAGCACGCAGTCGAGCGCAGCGGCGGCCCCGAGAAGCCTTGGCCGTCCGCTCGGCCAGTCGGCCCAGATGCCGACGAGGTAACGCTTGGACGCTTCGATCTTGCCGGCGAAGGCGTCCGCGATCAGTTCCTGCCCCTCAGCCAGCATGGCCAGCGAGAAACCCTCTTCAGCGGCGATCAATGTGGCGAGCGGACTGTCCGCCTTGATCGAAATGACGATTGATGGCGGGTTGGCGGAGAGCGAGAAAGTGGCGGTCACGGTCCGGCCGAGACTATCGGCGCCCCTACCGGAGCTTGCCACGCAGACGGTAGCGGCGAGATGCGACAGGGTGTCGGCGAACTCCGGTTTCGACACGGCCAGGTCGGCGTGGGCGTCGATATCGACGGAGAGCGAATATGTCTGGCGCATGGGTCTTGTTCCAACTGAGGTAGCCCGTGGCGGCGGGAGACGCCACGGGGTTTGCGAACGCCCAGGCGCAGGCGGGGGCGAGAGGGCCGGCGCAGATTCTCTGACCACCCGATCCGCGCGCCGGTTCCGGCTCGCGGTGCTCATCGGCTGGTCAGGCGGACTTCAATTCCGCTTCGGCAAACTCGTAGTTGGCGAGCTTGTCGAGGAAGTTCGAGGTGTAGTCCGGTCGGCGGTTGCGGTAGTCGATGTAATAGGCATGTTCCCAGACATCGAGGCCAAGCAGGGCCGTGCCTTCGTTGGTGGCGACCGGATTGGAGCCGTTGGCGGTCTTCGTCACCTTGAGCTTGCCGTCAGGGCCGAGTACGAGCCAGGCCCAGCCGGAGCCGAACTGGCCGGTGGCGGCGGCCTTGAAGACATCCTTGAAGCCTTGAACGCTGCCGAAGTCTTCGGTGATCTTCTTTTCGAGCGCGCCTGGGATCTGGCCACCCTTGGGCGAAAGGTTTTTCCAGAAGAGGATATGGTTCCAGTGTTGGCCGGCATTGTTGAAGACCGGCACCAGTTCCGCCTTGCCGTGGCTGAGACGAATGATCTCCTCGAGCGACAGGCCGGCAAGCGATGCGTCCTTCTCGACGAAGCCGTTCAGCGCCGTGACATAGGCCTGGTGGTGCTTGCCGTGGTGGAATTCGATCGTCTCGGCGCTCATGCCGTTTTCAGCGAGTGCTGCGGGTGCATAGGGAAGGGCGGGAAGTTCGAAGGCCATGGTCAATTCCTTTGCGGGCGGGACACTCTCGACGGATCACTTGTCTGCGAATGGATGAGGGTGTATTTAGCAAGACAATTCTTTGTAAATCTGCGCGCGGGAATATGTCAAGCGATCACTTGTTAAATCCGGAGCAAAGCAGCGGCCGCACGCCCGGAGAGCGCATCATGCTGGCGCTCAAGCTGCATGGCCCGCAGACGGCGGCGGCACTCGGCAAGCGCCTGACCATTACCGGTGAGGCCGTGCGCCAGCAGCTTGTCCGCCTAGCTGAAGAGGGTTTCGTCCTATCCTGGTCGGAGGCGAAAGGCGTCGGTCGTCCGTCGCAATTCTGGGGGCTGACCGCACTTGGACATGCTGAGTTTCCCGACACGCATGCGGAGCTGACCGTCCACCTGTTGAGGACGATCCGGCAGACGCTCGGCGAGGCGGCGATCGATCGGCTGATCGCGGCACGGGAGAATGAGACGCGGGAGAACTACAGCGCGGCGATGAGTGACAAGAAGAGCCTGCGCGAGCGGGTGGACGAACTGGTGCGGTTGCGGTCGCAGGAGGGCTACATGGCGGCCTACGAGGATCCCGGCGACGGAACGCTTCTGTTTGTCGAGAACCATTGTCCGATCTGCGCCGCTGCGACGAGCTGCCAGGGCTTCTGTCGGGCGGAGTTGAGCGTGTTCCGCGCAGTGCTTGGCCCCGGGGTCGAGGTCGAGCGCGCCGAGCACATCCTCGCCGGCGCCCGCCGCTGCGCCTATGTCGTCAGGATCGTCGATCAAGCCGCCTGATCTGCCTTGGTAAGGCGTGGCGCCGCGCCCGATTGAGTACGGGCGAGGCGCCGGTCCTGATCCTGTCAGCGCGCGCCCATGCGCAGCGCGCCGTCGAGGCGGATGACTTCGCCATTCAGCATGCGGTTCTCGCAGATGTGCTGCACGAGAGCCGCGAACTCCTCGGGTTTGCCGAGGCGCTGCGGGAAGGGCACGCTCTTGCCGAGCGAATCCTGCACCTCCTGCGGCATACCGGCCATCATCGGCGTTTCGAAGATGCCCGGCGCAATGGCGACCACACGGATGCCATAGCGCGCAAGCTCGCGAGCGATCGGCAACGTCATCGAAACGACGCCGCCCTTGGATGCGGCATAGGCGGCTTGGCCGATCTGGCCGTCGAACGCGGCAACCGATGCGGTGTTGACGATCACGCCCCGTTCGCCGTCCTCGCCCGGCTCCTCCCGCTGGATTGCCTCGGAAGCAAGCCTCAGCATGTTGAAGGTGCCGATGAGGTTGATGCCGACCGCGCGCGAAAAGCTTTCGAGGCGATGCGGGCCGTCGCGGCCGAGCACCTTTTCACCCGGCGCGATGCCGGCACAGTTCACCAACCCGTGGAGATGGCCGAAACGATCCAGAGCTGCTGCAACGGCGGCGGCGCCATCCGCTTCGTTGGTGACATCCGTCTTCTGGAAGAGGGCGTTGCTGCCAAGTTCCTCGGCCATTTTCTGGCCGGCCTCGGCGTTGACGTCGGCAAGAACCACACGGGCACCCTCGCCATGCAGCCGCCGCGCGACGGCTGCGCCGAGGCCCGAACCGCCACCGGTCACGATAAAGACTTTTCCATCGATCAGCATCTGAGGCTCCTCCCGTACCGGATCGTGTCGTTCGTGCATGTTTCCTTTAATCGTGCCCGATCAAAGGGCAAAAACATGCAGCACGTCAAAGTGCTACAGCGACCTTAGCGCGTCTAACGAGACGCGCGGCGCTGTAGGACATGGACATAGCCTTGCCGAGGCATGAAGCCAAGGGTGGTGGGTGCGGCGATGCGTCCATTCCCGATCCGCGTCACCGCCTCCTTTCCGCAAACCGCTCTAGAAGTTCGCCACCAGATGCGGTTCGCGCTCGGGTCCAAAGCGGGGCTGGACGCCGAGGAAGGAACCGGCGCGACTGATAATCTCTCTGACGACGGGCGCCGCCGTGTGCGCTGCCTGGCGGCCACCTCTCTCGCCCGTCAGCGGTGCATCGACGATCGAAAGGACGATGTAGCGCGGGTTGTTCATGGGAAAGCCGGCGAGAAACGCGTTGAAGTTGAGGTTTGTGGCGTATCGGCCGTTGATGACCTTGTCCGCAGTGCCCGTCTTTCCTCCAACATGGAAGCCGGGCACCTGGGCGTGGCGGCCGGAGCCCAGCTGGCCGTTGCGGTTGTAAAGGTAGCGCATGTCGGCGCTCGTCGTCGGCTGCAGGACTTGCTGAGCCTGTGCCTTCGCCGTCTCGGAGGATCGCGGAAGGAACGTCGGAGAGATCAGGGTGCCGCCGTTCAGCAGAGCGGCCGCGGCGACCGCGGTTTGCAGCGGCGTGGTCGCAACGCCGTGTCCGAAGGATATGGTCACCGAATTGATCTTCTTCCAGCTCCGGGGCTGCGTGGGCGTTGCCACGCCCGGCAGCTCGGTCTCCATCCTGGAAAGGAGCCCAAGCCTGGTGAGAAAGGCCTGATGTCCCTCGATGCCAACCATATCGGCGACCGCGGCGGTTCCGATATTGGATGAATACTGAAAGACCTCGGGAATGGTGAGGGGGCGATACTTGCCGCGAAAATCCTTGATGGTGAAGCCGCCCATGCGGATGGGGCGCGATGCATCGACCACGGAGTTGAGGCTGATCTTGCCGGCGTCCAGTCCCATCGCCAGGGTGAAGCTTTTGAATGTCGAGCCCATCTCGAACGTCGCATTGCTCATCCGGTTGAACCAGCCCTTTTCGTATTCCTTGTCGATATTGCCATCCGGCAGCGTGCGTGAAGGCTGGTTCGGATCGTAGTCGGGCACCGAAGCCATCGCGATGACTTCTCCCGTCTCCACATCCAAGACCACGGCACCGGCGGCTTCCGCCTGGTAGTCGATCATGGCGCGTGCAACCGCTTCTCGAACGATGCTCTGAACGCGAAGGTCGATCGAGAGCTTGACCGGCTCGAGCGGGGTGTTGCCGGTCAATCCCGCCGCCCGGAGATCGGCAAGTCCTTGCTGATCGATGTAGCGCTCCATGCCCTGCAGGCCCTGATTGTCGACGTTGACATGCCCGAGGATATGCGAGGCCGTCGATCCGCCCGGATAAAAGCGCCGCTTTTCCGGCCGGAAGCCGATGCCGGGAATGCCGAGTGCCAATATGTCCGCCTGTTGGCGCGGCGTGAGCTGTCGCCGCAACCACTGGAAGGCGGTGCCGGATCGAAGCTTCCGGTGCGTATCGCGCCAATCGAGATTGGGAATGACGGTCGCGAGCTTCTCGACGACTTCGTCCGCATCGACGATCTTTCGTGGCTCGGCATAGAGCGACACCATGTTGACGTCGGTCGCCAGCAGTTCCCCATGCCGATCGACGATGTCAGGGCGGGAGGCCACAGCGTGGCTGGTGTCGTTGATCCACGCCGTCTCGACAGGTCTTTCCAGTCCGTACTGGACCAGTCGCCCCATGATGACCAGGAAGATCAGGGCAAAGCCGGCGATGATGATGCCAAGCCGTTGCCTTGCCTGCGTTCTCCGGCCCAAGGTGATGCCGACGACCGCTCCGCTTTTGCCACTGACGTTTCGTTTCAGGGAAAAATGTGCCCGGCTTTTCAGCCGGACGGCGAGAGAGATCAATGTCATTCCGAACGCATCCAGATCTAAGCCACCCGAAGCCATGGGATCGGTCTGCCAGCCGGCACACCGAAGAAGGCTCTCGGACGGAAATTAAAAGAGGATAGGCTTTGCCTGTGCGGCTAAAATTGTTCGGTATGTCCTAACAACCTATTAACTCTTGCGCGTTCTGGTTGTTGATCCACAGGCAATCGACGGAGAACCGCGTGGAGACCGGATCAACGGCGGGAGGAAGAGGGCCTCCGCGTCTCTACGGCGTAGAAGGCGCGAGGTTGAACTAGCGCTGCGCGATCGGCGATATCTCGATGATCTTGATGCCGACGGCGTTGCTGGATTCGTCATAGACGATCTCTCCTCTGCCGATGACCATGCCGTTGACCTTGAGTTCGACCGGATCGCCGAAATCGCGGTCGAGATGGATCGTATCATCAGGATGGAGTTTCGAAATCTGAGAGACCGTCAGCCTGGCGCGACCGATGACCGCCTCGATCGCCAGGGGGATGCCCTGGACCGCCCGTTCGCTCATCACCGAGCGGCTCTCGAGCTCAGGTCTCTCATCGAGCTCGACCAACTCATCCTGTAGCTTCCTGTTAATCATTCTGCACCATCCAAAGCACTGATTCACGACTCTTTAACAAAGAGTTGCGCCAGTTCGCCCTGGGTGGCAACCGTGGCTAAATGGGGGTTCTTCCTGCCTCGCAAGGGAGCGTTAACAAACAGTTAACATCCACAACGCGCGCAAAGCAGAAGGCCTCAAAGCGTCACCGCATTCCAGTTTCCGTCTCGTTTTTGGAAACCGATCATACGACGGCCGTTCGGCAACTTGTCGCCGAGTCGCACGACATAGACGTAGCCCTCGTACACCATCAGACCCTGATCACCGTTGCTGTAGAGGATCTCGAAGCTCGGCTGGTTCGGGGAAGCGCCTGCACCTGTCGGAGTCCCTGACGGATCGATCGCCGCCACTTCCGTGGGGACGTTTTGGGGACCAACGACATAGTATAGCGACGACGCAAGGGCGGCGGCGCAGAGCAGGGCGCCGACCAGCGATGGCACCAGGCGCAGCTTGAAACGTTTTGGCGTCGGCTGAGGTGTTGCAACACTCAAGTTCGTTTTCCCGATTCGATCAAATACTGCTATCGGAACCGTTCTCACGCGGCATTACCCGGCATCCATCTACAGATATGCTGTCGGTGGGCGTCCGGATCCGCTTTGTGGAGCCGTTCTCTGCTCTAATCCAAAGAGGTCACGACCTCTCAGAATCAACAGCATGCCCATTCGCCGATATCAGGGACATATGGTCCTGGTCGTTTCCACACCTTTTGAGTGTCTGCAATATCGGCCCCACTTCGCCTTCAAGTAGGGCCGATACGGTGCCTTGCCTAGACTAGGGGATATCGACCCGCCGCCTCTAGGCTGCTTCGCGCTTGCCGGTTTGGAGGAGCCGCAGCCATGGGGTCAGGTGGAAGACGCTCATCAAGATGTACATCACGGTCATCCCGCCGATTTGCAGTCCCTGCTCGCCGGCACATAACATCTGCCCGACGTCGGCGCCCCATGCGCCGGTCGAAATCGCCATGAGCGCGAAGGTCGGCGACGCTGCGAGGGCGAGCCCATCGGCCGCCCTCCGTGCTGCCGTCCGGTGAAGCTCCCGCGCGCCCGTAGAGAGGCTCGCGCTCATCACACAGAGCTCGCGTCCTGGTTTCGCATCGCTGCCTCGCCGGCGTCCGAGACCTCGACCCAGCGCCGATCGGGAGCGGCGCCTTCGACATAGCTGTCGTTCCAGTTCCACCACTTGTAGGTCGGCGTCTGGGGATAGCCTTCGGGGGAGTCTTCCCAGACCTCCTGTCGGCCGAGCGGCGTGATGTCGAGATAGTTCCAGGTGCCGCCCATCTGCTCATCACCGCGGTTGTTGATGAAGTAGGTACGGAACAGCCGATCGCCGTCGCGGAAGAACACGTTGTGGCCGTGCCACTCGTCGACGCCGAAATCGAGGTCGAAGCTGTCGGTGATGGTGTACCACGGCATCGTCCAGCCCATGCGCGCCTTCAGCCTGGCAATATCGGCCTGCGGCGCCCGCGAAGCGAAGACCAGAGTGGTGTCACGGGCGTTGAGATGGGCAAGGTGGGCAACCTGGTCGGCGACCATGGAGCAGCCGCGGCAGGCGTGCTCGGGCCAGCCATAGACGCCCGGCTCGTAGAAGGCGCGGTAGACGATCAACTGATGCCGGCCGGCAAAGAGGTCAAGCAAGCTTTCCTTGCCCTCGGGGCCCTCGAAGACATATTCCTTCGTGACCGCCATCCACGGCATGCGCCGGCGCTCTGCAGCAAGCGCATCGCGAGCATGCGTGTGTGCCTTTTCCCTGACGAGCAGGTTCTGTCGCGCTTCTTCCCAGGCCTGTTGTGAGACCACCTGCGGCTTCTGCATGGTGGGCTGGTCGGTTGCATTCTCGACTGTCTTGGTCATGGCTTTCAATCTCCTCGTTTTAGACGAAGCCTGCGTCGCACGGCCGAGAGCGCCGGGATGCAGGTCATCGCGCCGTCATCGAGAGTAGTTTGGCACCGTGGATCAAATGGCGGGAGTAACAACTGTGACGGTATTCATTCGGGCGGCGCGATGGGGGCGTGTGGGCCGGCGACCTTTCCGTCCTAGAGCCCGGCCAGCCGGATCTCGCCGGCGAAGAAATCGGCAAAGGCCCTTACCTTCGGCAGCAGCAATCGATTGGTTGGATAGACGATATAGATGCCGCGCTCAGCAAGTTTGTGTTGCGGCAGGATCCGCACGAGCTTGCCTTGGGCCAGGAGCGGGTTGGCGATGAAGGATGGCAGGGCGCCGATACCGATGCCGGCCTGGATCATCTCGCACAGCATCAGGCTGTTGTCGACGACGAAGCGTGCCGGCAGTTCGATGCTCGCCGTGCCGTCGGGACCTTCCATGATCCAGCTTCCCGGCTGGTCGGCGAGCCGGTAGCTGAGGCAATCGTGGTTCTTGAGCTCGCTCACGCTTGCCGGCGTACCCCTGGCCGACAGATAGGTGGGCGCGGCGCAGATGATTTGTTCGACCTCGCCGAGCCGCTTGGCAATCAGCGATGAATCCGCAAGTGCTGTGCGCACGCGGATCGAGACGTCGAACCCCTCCGAGACGACGTCGAGCACATGATCGTCGAGCGTCATGTCGACCTTCAACTGCGGATGCAGCGCCATGAAGCGGGCGAGCATCGGCGCAAGGACCGTGAGCCCGAAGGAGAGGGGGGCGTTGATCCGCAGCCGGCCATTGATCTCTCCGGCCTCGCCCGATGTCGAACGCTCCAACTGGTCGAGTTCGTCGAGGAGCCTGCAGCACTCGGCGAAGTAACCACGCCCGGTCTCTGAGAGGCTCATGCGCCGGGTGGTGCGCAGAATGAGCACGGTGCCGAGGCGTTGCTCGAGCTGCCGGATCTGCTTGCTGATCGACGCATTCGATTGTCTGAGCTCTTCGGCCGCCCTGTTGAAGCTTTGAAGCTCGACGACGCGCCGAAACGCCCGCATGGCCGCCAGCAGATCCATAATTTCTCCAGAGTAAAATATCTATTCTCCTTATCGCTGATTATTCGCGATGCCGCCAGCAATACGGTGAGCTCAGCTTCCTGATGTTCAGGCAAATGCAGAAAAGGAGTTCACCATGTTCAACACCGCAACGTTCAGCCGCACAGTGGCGGTCTCTCTCGTGGCCGTATTGCTGGGGAGCGCGGCCTTCGCGCAGGACGTCGGCAAGAGCCCCTGGGGGCCGAAGGACGAGATCGGGCGCCTCAACCTGATTACGCCCGCTTCGCGGGCTGCGATCCTGTCGCGCATCGAGGGTGCCAAGTCCTACGACCTCGCGGTGGAGTATTTCATCGGCATGCCAAGCTGGGAGGCGGCCGGCGACCCGCCATACCAGATGTGGATGACCCACACGCCGCACGGCACAACGGTTTCTGACCCGATGAAGGTCGGCAAGGAGATGAACCAGCACGTCAGTTACACCGGTTCGGCCGTTTCGATGTACGCGCATATGGGCACGCATATCGATGCGCTGAACCACTTCGGCCTGAACGGCAAGATATGGAACGGTTATGCGGCAGTCGATCACCTCGGAGACCAGGGCTGGACCGTCACCGGCGCGGAGAAACTTCCGCCGATCGTTGCGCGCGGCGTCCTGATCGATGTCGCGGCGGCGAAGGGCATGCAGATGCTGCCGGAGAACTACCGCATCACCCGCAAGGACCTGCAGGAGGCGCTCGACAGCCAGGGCGTCAAGCTCCAGGAAGGCGACGTGGCGCTGATCCGCACGGGGCGCATGCAGCACTACGAAGACAAGTCCGCTTATATGAGCAACCCGCCCGGGCTGAGCATCGATGCGGCGAAGTTCCTGGTCGAAGATGGCGGCGCCATGGCCGTCGGTGCCGACAACCTGAGCTTCGAAGCGTTTCCGGCAGAAACCGAAAACAACTACATCCCGGTTCACACCTATCTGCTGGCCCAACAGGGCGCGCCGATCATCGAGCTCATCAATCTCGAAGAGTTGTCGAAGGACCGGATCTACGAGTTCGCCTTCGTCGGCGCATCCCTCAAGTTCCGCGGGGCCGATGCCGCACCGATCCGTCCTGTCGCCTTCCCGCTGCGTTAGCCTTTCCAGAATGCTCTTGCTTGAGAGGAAGAGCCAGCCGAACGATCAAACGACGAAGACGCCGCGGCAACTCCGCGGCGCCTTCGCTCTGTCATCGCGCGATCTGAAAACAGGGCCTGTCTCACCGATTGGTAAACGCCCGCGCGCTTTCTGCGCCGCCATCAATCGATGGCGGCGGGTATCTCCGTTTCGACGCGGCCGCGCAGCGGCTTTTCCGGCATCAGATGGAACATCGCGAGCGATAGCACCATCGCCGCGGTGCAAGCGGCGAAAATATAGGCGAATGGCAGTGCCGAGGCGGTCGTGGCACTGATCGCCTGAATGGCTTCACCACCCAGCGGTAGGCCATTGCCGAGCGCGATCGCGCCGAGGATCGCGACACCAAGGGCGCCGCCGAGCGATCGCAGGAAGGTCAGGACGCCGGTCGCCACGCCGAGATGCGCCTGGTCGACGGCGTTTTGCACGGAAATGGTCGCGACCGGAAACGTCATGCCGGAGCCGAAGCCCGCGCCCGAGGTCAATAGCACCAGCACCGATAGGGTTGTTCGCCCGGCGAGAGCGGCGAGCGCCGCCAGGCAGAGAAAGCTGAGGATGCTGCCGACGAGTGCCATTCGCTTGTAGTGGACGAGGCGCGGTATCGTCCGCGCGCTGGTCGTTGCTCCGAACACGGTGCCAAGCAACAGGCCGAGCATGATCAGCCCCGAGCCACCGGCGGAGAGGCCATGGAACGATTGCGCGTAGACCGGGAGGTAGACCGAAAGGCCGACATTGGCGCCCTGCGCCAGAAACATCGCCAGGGTTCCATAGCGCACGATCGGATTGCTGAGCACTTCGAGCGAAATCAGAGGCTCGGTCACGCGCCGAAGGCGCAAGGCGAACGCGCCCCAAAGAAGCGCCGAACAGCCGAGCAAACCCGCAATCGCCGGCGAAAGCCATTCATAGCGGCTGCCGCCCCAATTCAGCGCCAGCAGCAGAAGCGCGGTCGCGGCGACGAGCAATGTGGCGCCCGCTCCATCGATCCGGTGCGCCCTGGTTATAACAGGCAGTTTCTTCAACGGATTGCTGATGATTGCCAGGGCCGCAAGGCCGAGCGGGATGTTGATCCAGAAAATCAATGACCAGTGGAGATGCTCGGCGAAGGTGCCACCCAGCAGCGGCCCGGCGATGCTTGCCACGGCCCATGTTCCGGAAATCCAAGCGGCATAGCGTGCGCGCTCGCGTGGTGGGACGAGGTCGCCGATCACCGTTTGCGAGAGGGCGAAGAGACCGCCGCCACCCAGGCCCTGGACCGCGCGGCCGATGATCAGCGTCAGCATGTTCGGCGCCAGCGCGCTTATCAGCGATCCCGCAAGGAAGATGATGACGGCGGCGAAGATCGTCGGACGCCGTCCGTGAATATCGGAGATCTTGCCATAAAGGGGAGCCATGGCCGTCGCGGTCAGGAGATAGGCCGTCACGACCCAGGGCAGATAGTCGCTGTGTCCGAGGGCCTTGCCGATCGTAGGCATGGCGGGTGCCACGATCGTCTGGTCGAGTGCGGCCAGAAGCATCGCGAGAAGGACTCCCCCGATGATGACGTTCTTCTCCGGCTCCGAAAGAGAGGGCGCCGTCGCGGTCGTTTCATTCGGGTGACGTATCTCATTCATGCAGGTGGTCCGATGCAGTCATTTCCACTTTGACGAGAGGCATTCAGAAAGGCTGGACGCGCGATAGTCAACCGTCCCGGCGATCGGGACGTCCAAACCCTTCGCTCCTTCCTGGGCCGGGGCAAGCTGGGCGGAGGCAGTCGAGCCACGTTGTCGAACAGGTTCTCGTCGGTGCCGAGCTGTGCGGATCAGCTGGTCTAGGCACTCCAGTGCCGTGCCATCAGCTTGGCCTGGGCCATGGCGGCAAGCAGCGCCGTCTCGCTCAAATCCTTGCGCGGCAAGGTCGCCACGGACATACAAACCGTCGCTGAGCACCGTCACCCGGTCGGCGGCGGCGAGAAGTTCCTCGAGTTCGGAGGAGATCATCAGTACGCTCAACCCCTCGTCAGCGAGACTGCGCAAGAGTTTCAGGATTTCCGACTTGGCGCCGATATCGATGCCGCGCGTCGGTTCGTCGACGACCAGCACCCGTGGGTCGGTCGCGAGCCAGCGGGCGAGCAGTACCCTTTGCTGGTTGCCGCCGGAAAGCTCCTTGATCGGCTGATCGGGGGAGGCGCACTTGACGCCGAGCACGCGGATATAGCGGCTGACGATCTCGTCTTGCCGCGCGCGGTCGACGATGCCTGCCTTCTTGAGCTTCGGCAGCAGAGCCAGCGTCATGTTCTCGCGGATGCTCATGTCGGGCAGGAGAAGGGGCTTTGTGTGCCCGCCGATCTTTCGGTCATGGGCTACGACGACCAGGAACTGGCGCGCTACACCCATCCGCCGCTCTCGACGCTGGTGCTGCCGAACTACGAGATGGGACAGAGGGCCGCCGAGATCCTGATCGACATGGCGATCCACGGAAAACACATGCGTCCGATGACCATAAAGGTCGACGGGCCTTTGGTGGTGCGCGAAACCACCTCCGGTTGGCCCGCCCGGGCCGCGCAGGAAAAGCGATAGAGCGCGCAACACTTTCGGGAAACAAGGACAGAGCGTCGTTAGTCGTCTGCTTCGTTGGCATAGGCGGCGATGTAGGCTTCCGTTAGCGCCTCTTCCAGCGGGCGACCCAATCGATAGGGAGAAAGCGTCTCGGGCCGCAAGACGCCGTGCGGCAAGCGCGAGCAGGGTTCGGGTGCGCCCAGAACGGTGTGCACGGGAAGGCGCTCCGCATAAACAGGCAGATCGTAGTCCTCCTCATCGTCGGCGATACCCTTGGTCCTGATCTTTGCTGAGGCCCGTTCGATTTCCATGACGATGACAGCGGTCGCCTTGATCTCTTGAGCAGTGCTCGGGCGCAGCGTCGCGGTGCGGTCCGGAAAGAGCCGGTCCACCATCATCGTCAGGGCACGCAGTTTCTCCTCCTGGTCCTCGACCAGACGGGCGGTTCCGAAAGCCATGACCGAGCGGTAATCGGCCGAATGGTTGAAGCCGGAGCGAGCAAGCACGAGGCTGTCGAGGTGTGTGACGGTCAGGCAGGCCGGCTCGCCCGCCGACAGGTTGCGCAGCATGCGGCTGACGCTGCTGCCGTGCCAGTAGAGGTGCCGCCCTTCACGCCAGAAGAGCGTCGGCGTGCAGAAGGGTTGGCCGTCGACGACATAGGCGACGTGGGCGAGTGCCGCCGCGTCGAGCAGCCTGTGCACCGTCTCGTGGTCGTAGAAACCACGATCATGGCGGCGCTTGACGCGGTTGACCGTATCGACGGGATAGGCGGGCGTGGAATGTTCGGTCACGGCTGGTTCCTTTCAGGCTTGCATCCTGAAGGTTCGCATGAGCAGACTGGTTCGAAATAGGTCCACTTTTGTAATCTTCATGCCAACCACTTCTCTTCCAAGACAGGGATCGGCCTTCCCACCGATCGAACTCGATCGCTCGATCCGCAATCAGGCGCTTCGGGTCCACAGTGGATTGCGTGCCGCCATCGTCGACGGTTTGCTGGCGCCCGGCTCCCGTCTGCCGTCGAGCCGCGAGCTTTCCGCCCAACTTGGCATAGGCCGCAATATGATCGTTGCGGCCTATGAGCATCTTGCGAGCGACGGGCTGATCGAGGCCCGCCACGGCTCGGGCACCTATGTCTCGTCCAGCCTGCCGACACCGCCATCCATTGCCGCGGCGCCGGATATCCCGCTGGCCTTTGGCGGCCGGCCGCCCTTCGCTCTCGGCCAGACCCATGTGGAGCCGGCTTTTCTTGCACGGCTGGCTGCGGCCACCCGGCGCCATATCGCGGAGGCGAGCGTCGACGACCTTGCCTATGGCGACCCGCGCGGCAGCTTGCATTTGCGCCGACAGATCGCAGATTTCCTGGCCGTCAACCGAGGCATCCGTTGCGATCCAGGCTGTGTGGTGATCGTCAGCGGCACCCAGCACGGGCTGAGGCTGTGCGTGGATGCGCTGCTTGCGCCGGGAGATTGGGCTTGGGTCGAGGAGCCCGGCTATGGCGTGTCGCGCTCGACACTCATGGCAGCAGGTGTGCGGCCTGTGCCGGTGCCGGTCGACGGGGCAGGGATCGATGTTGCAGCGGGTCTTGCACGAAACCCTGGCGCCAGGGCTGCCTATGTCACCCCTTCGCACCAGTTTCCGACCGGCGTGAAAATGGCGATGGCCCGACGTGTGGCGCTGATCGAATGGGCGGAGGCGGCCGGCGCCTGGATCTTCGAGGACGACTACGACAGCGAGTTCCGCTATTCGGGTCCACCACTGACGGCGCTGGCGGGGCTTGCGCCGGACCGTGTCGTCTATCTCGGAACCTTCGCCAAGACGCTGTTTCCGGGGTTGCGGCTGGGTTACGTGGTGCTGCCTCCAGAAGCATTGGAGCGGGTCCTCAAGCGGCGCGCCGCCTTCGACCGGTTCATGCCGGTTTTCCTGCAGAACGCCGTGGCCGATCTCCTGGCGGATGGATCGGTCGCGTCCCATTTGCGCAAGAGCCAGAGGCGCTATCGCGTCGCCCGCGATCAACTGGCTGAAATTGTCAGCGCCACATCAAGGGGGACACTGTGCCTGGATGTCCCGGAACAGGGCCTTCACATGATCGTCCGGCCGCGCGACGGGCTCGCGCCGGGCCTGTCGCAATTGATCCGGGCGGAAGCGAAAATCGACGCGGTGCTTCTGTCCGAAACCTTCATGGAGCGACGCGACGCCGAAGGCCTCATCCTCGGGTTCTCAGGATATGAAACCGGTGCGCTGCGGGCGGCAGCCACGCGCCTGGGAACCACCGCGCTCAAGCTGGCCGAGGGCTCTCGGTGGTGACCGCCCCACGCGACACCTTCAAATGGTGGGCAACACGGCTCTTACGTGGTCCGCGAGTGCCTTCACCGCGGATGACGGGCGAAGTTCGGCAAATTCGAGCGCAATGCCGATCGTCGGGAGCTTCGGCAATCCGGCCGAAATGACGTGCAGGTCGGAGGGGACAGCGGTTCTCGTTAGAACACTGATCGCATGGCCGGATCGGGCAAATGCGATGAGACCGGCAAGGCTGTTGCTCGCAAAGGCGACGCGGTACCGACGATTGACCGCCTCCATCGCGTCGCAGGCTGCCCGGTAGTCGAGCGTCGTCGGGGCTGACAAGGCTAAGGGCAGGGAGACACGGTCGAGGATCTCCGGTTCTGCAGCCTTGCCGACCCACACGAAGTCTTCGGTGCGAATGGCCTCGCCGTTTGAAACATCGGCAATTGAAACGAGCGCCAGATCGATTTGCCGCCGCAGCAACATTGGGCGCAGTTCCGTGGTCGGTGCGCAGACCATGCGCAATTCGACCTCCGGGTGCTGATCGAGAAAGCGCTCGATGATCCCTGGGAGAAAGGCGATTGAATAATCTTCCGGGCAACCCAGGGTCACGGAGCCTTTAAGGCCCTTGCCTTCCATCTCCGCCAGGATCTCATCGTGCCCGGCGAGAAGATGTTCGGCATGGGCCAGCAGCTTTTCACCGGCCGCGGTCAGCCGTACGCCGGATCCGGTGCGATGGAAGAGCGCCTGTTCGAGAAAGTCCTCCAGACGCTGCATCTGCATGCTGAGCGTCGATTGCGTTCGCCCGACCTGAAGGGAGGCAAGGCTGATTGAGCCCGCCCGCGCGATGACGGCGAAATTTCGAAGCAAGGCAAGATCGAGATTTCTCATGATATCAAAATATCCAATATCGGAGCGGAATACTATCAATTTGCCTGAGGCAGAAATGCCCGCTAGCCATTGAGAAAAGCCAACGAGGAGCAATCTGATGTCGCTGAACTCCGACCCTGCCTTCTGGGCCTCCGCCAACAAACACCTCACGCGCTATGGGCCCGGTTTCGAGGCGATCATCGTGGAGCGCGCGGAGGGAAGCTTCGTCTATGATGCGGACGGTCGCGCCGTTCTGGATTTCACCTCCGGACAGATGAGCGGTGTTCTCGGCCACACCCACCCTGACATCGTTGCGACCGTCGACCGGCAAATGCGGACGGTTGCCCATCTCTTCAGCGGCATGCTGTCGAGGCCTGTCGTCGAGCTCGCCACGCGCCTTGCCGCGCTTGCGCCGGGGCTCGACCGGGTTCAGCTTCTGACAACGGGCGCTGAGTCGAACGAGGCGGCCATTCGCATGGCGAAGCTGGTGACCGGCGGCCACGAGGTCGTCGCCTTCGCGCAGAGCTGGCACGGAATGACGGGGGCCGCCGCCTCGGCGACCTACAGCGCCGGCCGAAAGGGATACGGTCCTGCCGCCGCCGGCTCGTTCGTGATCCCGGCGCCGAACGCCTACCGGCCGCGGTTCACCCACCCCGATGGGAGCAATGATTGGCAGACCGAACTCGACGATGCCTTCTCGTTGATCGACCGGCAGTCGACGGGCAGCCTCGCGGCGTTCATCGCAGAACCGATCCTTTCGAGCGGAGGCATCCTCGAACTTCCGCCGGGCTACCTAGCCGCGCTCAAGCGCAAGTGCGAGGAACGGGGCATGCTGCTGATCCTCGATGAGGCCCAGACGGGCATCGGCCGGACCGGGCATATGTTCGCCTTCCAGCGTGACGGCGTGACGCCCGACATTCTCACCTTGTCGAAGACATTGGGCGCCGGGCTGCCGCTTGCCGCCGTCATGACGACGGCGGAGATCGAGCAAAAGGCCCATGAGAGGGGCTTCCTCTTCTACACCACTCATGTCTCGGATCCGCTGCCCGCGGCGGTCGGCGTCACGGTGCTCGACGTGGTCGAACGTGATGGCTTGGTCGAACAGGCGATCGCGCGCGGCGAGCGACTGCGCAGGGGTCTCCTGTCGCTTCAACAAAGGTTCGAATGCGTCGGCGATATCAGGGGCCGTGGCCTTCTCCTTGGGCTCGAAGTTGTCGCTGATCGGCAGACGAAGGCTCCGGGCTTCGAGCTGGGTGCCAGGGTCATGGAGGAGGCGATGCGGCGCGGTCTCAGCATGAACATCGTCAAGCTTCCCGGGATGGGCGGCGTCTTTCGCATCGCTCCGCCACTGACCGTTTCGGACGGAGAGATCGATCTCGGACTGGAGATCCTGTCGGCTTCTATCGACGCGGCCATGCGTGCCGGCTGAACGCGCTCGCGTGCAGATTTTCGTTTCATCCCAAGATACCGCCAACCCGCATCGGAAACCTGATGCGGGTTGGCCTGTCCCGTTGGCAGGTTGAAGCATAGCGCCAAAGCCATCATGGACGCGACCTTGCAGCCGATAGGGGCGGCGTCGTCATTCTGTTTTCGTCGACGTGGCGCGCATCGCCATTAAATACGCGCCTGGCGGCTGGCCTCGATCTCGCAGGAAACATAACTCTCCGATTATGATTTTGGCCCCATATTTCATTTTTACATCACCGTTTGGCATGGCAAGTTGACGCCTATCAAATCAACGGGGTTTGTGAGGACGATGCGGGTTCGGGAGCGATCGGCGTCGCAGGGAGGAAACATGAAACGGATGATTCTGGCTGCGATCGCGGCTTTGGCAATGAGCGGCGCGGCCTATGCCGACACGATCAAGATCGGTGTTGTCGGGCCATTCTCCGGTCCGTTCGCGCTTCAGGGCAAGAACTTCAAGGCCGGCATCGATGCCTATATGGCGCTGCACGGCAGCAAGGTCGGCGACGACGATATCGAGATCATCTATCGCGACGTGCCGCAGGCCGATCCGGCCCAGGCGAAGGCGCTGGCACAGGAACTGGTGGTCAAGGAAGGCGTGCAATATCTCGCCGGCTTCTACTTCACCCCGGATGCGATGGCGGTAACGCCGCTGCTCACCCAGGCGAATGTGCCGCTCGTCATCATGAATGCGGCAACCTCGGCGATCGTCACCAAGAGCCCGCTTGTGGTTCGCACCTCGTTCACGACCTGGCAGACCTCGACGCCGATCGCCAAGGTTGCCAAGGACGCAGGCGTTTCCAAGGTGATCTCCGTCGTCAGTGACTACGGCCCGGGCGTCGATGCCGAGAACGCCTTCAAGGCGGGTTTCGAAGCGGCCGGCGGTCAGGTGGTCGAGGCGATCCGCATGCCGCTCGCGACCAATGATTTCTCGCCGATCATGCAGCGCATCAAGGATTCGGGCGCCGAGGGCGTGTTCGCCTTCCTGCCGTCCGGTCCGACGACGCTCGGTTTCGTCAAGGCCTTCAAGGAGAACGGCCTGAAGGACGGCGGCATCAAGTTCTTCGCCCCCGGCGACCTGACGCAGGAATCCGACCTGCCGGCACTCGGCGAAGCGGCGCTCGGCATCCAGACGACCTTCCACTACGCGGTTTCGCATGACTCGCCTGAGAACAAGGCCTTCGTCGAAGCAGCCGGCAAGGCGATCGGCAACCCGGCCGAACTCTCGTTCCCTTCGGTCGGTGCCTATGACGGCATGCACGTCATCTACAAGATGATCGAGGCGACCGGTGGCGAGCAGGATGCGGCCAAGGCAGTGGAGGCCGTAAAGGGTCTCTCCTGGACAAGCCCGCGCGGCCCCGTGACGATCGATCCGGAATCACGCCACATCACGCAAAACATCTACCTGCGCGAAGTCGCCAAGGCTGATGACGGCACCTATTACAACAAGGAAATCCAGACCTTCGAGAAGCAGGGCGACCCCGGTCTCGCTGCGCTGAAGTAGGCAGGTTGGGGCGGGCGCACAGCGCCCGCCGACACCGATGATGCGCTGATCGGCGGCGCCCATGAACGAAGCCATGTGCCCGCCACGCGACGTCACAGTGCTGGCGCAGGAGTAGCGCTCCGCGCATATAATGCGCCCCGAATCCGGCGCAGCAAAAACTGGAAGAAAGGGCACGGATAGCCCCATGCAAACCGTCCTCAGCATTGCGATCGATGCCCTTGCCTATGGCATGGTGCTCTTCGTCATCTCCATCGGCCTTTCGGTGACCATGGGCCTGATGCGCGTGGTCAATCTTGCGCACGGCGCCTTTGCCATGATCGGTGGCTACATCGCCTCCTATGCGGCGCGCGATCTTGGCCTTGCCTATGGCTTTGCCGTGCTGCTTGCGATCTTCGGCACCATCGTCATTGCCGTGCCCATCGAACGACTGCTCTACCGGCGCATCTATGGCGCGCCGGAACTGACCCAGGTGCTGATGACCATCGGCATCACCTTCTGCATCATCGGAATCGCCAACTACGTCTTCGGCCCGACGTTGAAGACGGTGCCATTGCCGAGCGAATTGCAGGGATCGGTGGATCTCGGTTTCCGAGCGATCGCCACGCACCGTATCTTCGCAATCGTCTGCGGCCTCGCGGTTGCCGCCGGCCTCTGGTACGCGATCGAAAAGACCGCCTTTGGCGTGAAGCTGCGTGCCTCGGTCGACAATGCAGCGATGGCTGCCGCCCTCGGGGTGCGCACGGAGATCGTCTATGCCGTGAGCTTTGCGGTTGCCGTCGGGCTCGCCGCCTTCGGCGGCGTCGTCGGCGCCGAGTTGCTTCCGGTCGAGCCCTATTATGCGCTGCGCTACATGGTGACTTTCCTCGTCGTCGTCTCCGTCGGCGGTGCAGGGTCGATCCCGGGTGCGCTCGTCGCCTGCCTGCTGCTCGGCGCGATTGATACGACCGGCCGCTATCTCATGCCGGAATTCGGCGAGTTCTTCTTCTATCTGGCCGTGATCGCGATCATCTGCGTCTTTCCGCGCGGGCTCGCCGGGAGGGCCAAGGGATGACCATGACGACGACGAACGACATGATTTCGGCATCCCCAGCGCGCCGGCGTTTCGGCGGTGGAGACGTCATCGGCCTGGCGATCATCCTGCTGGTCGCGGTGATCGGCTATTTCCTCTTTCCCAACAATCTGGCGCTTCTGACCCGGATCATCGCCGCGGCACTTCTGGTGCTGTCGCTGGATCTCGTCACCGGCTATTGCGGCGTCGCGACACTCGGGCACGCTGCCCTCTTCGGCGCCGGCGCCTATGCAGCGGGCATTGCCTCGGCGCATTACGGCATCAACGATCCGCTTGCCATGCTGGCGTTCGGCATCGTGGCCGGTGCGGTTGCGGGGCTTATCTGCGGCGTCGTGATCCTGCGCGCCCACGGTCTTCCGCAATTGGTTTTGTCGATCGCGCTCATCCACCTTTTCCACGAGTTCGCCAACAAGGCATCGTCCTGGACCGGCGGTAGCGACGGCCTTTCCGGGATCGCGCCGACTGCGCTCCTCGGACTCTATGAGTTCGACCTCTGGGGCCGCACGGCCTACGTCTTCGGCGTCGTGTTGCTCGCCATCGTCTTCGTGCTGTTGCGGCTGATCGTGCGTTCGCCCTTCGGCATGCTGTGTCGTGGCATCAAGGAAGATCCAGTCCGCATCCGCTCCATGGGCGCGTCGCCGAAGATCGCGCTGACGAAAATGTACGTGATATCCGGTGCCGTTGCCGGCGTCGGCGGGGCGCTGAACGCGATCTCAACCCAGGTCGTCGGCCTCGACAGCCTCTCCTTTACGATGTCGGCCGAGAGCCTTGTCATGCTGGTGCTCGGCGGCACCGGCTCCCTCTTCGGCGCGCTGACGGGCACGGTCGTCTTCATGTTCTTCGAGGATGTGGTCTCGGCCGCCAACCCCTTCCATTGGCTGACGATGGTGGGTGCGCTGCTGATCGCCGTCGTCTTGTTCGCGCCGAAGGGCCTCTACGGCACCGCGGCCGCCTTCATTGCCCGCCGCCGGGAGGCCAAGTGATGCAGCCGATCTTCGAAGTCCGCAATTTGAAGCGCGCCTTCGGTGGCCTTGCGGTCACCAACGATGTCAGCCTCAGTATGGCGCCGGGAGACCGGGTGGCGCTGATCGGCCCGAACGGTGCCGGCAAGACGACGTTCGTCAATCTCGTTACCGGCAACCTTCGGCCTGACTCAGGCGAAGTGCGCATCGCCGGCGAGCCCGTGACCGGCGTCGACGCGATTGGCCGCGTTCGGCGCGGGCTTGTGCGCTCGTTCCAGGTGACGCGGCTTTTTGCCGACATGACGCCGGCCGAGCATGTTGCGCTTGCCGTGCTTCAGCGGAGCGGCCGCTCCGGTCGTCTCTTCGGCAATTTTCTCGGCATGTCCGATGTCATGGCCGAGGTTCAGGAACTTCTCGGCAAGCTCGGCCTCAAGGAACTGATGCACCGCAAGGTGAGCGAGATCGCCTATGGCCAGCAGCGACTGCTGGAGATCGCCGTCGCCCTGGCGCTGAAACCGAGGGTGTTGCTGCTCGATGAGCCCGCCGCCGGCGTGCCGCAGAGTGACACCGGCCGCATCGAGCAGGCCCTGGCCGATCTGCCAGCCGACCTCGCCGTGCTGATGATCGAGCACGACATGGATCTCGTCTTCCGCTTTGCCAAGCGCGTGATTGTTCTGGCTGCGGGCGCGATCATCTTCGACGGTTCGCCGTCGGAGGTCACCAAGGACCCGCGCGTCCGGGAAGCCTATCTGGGGAGCTATGCCAATGCCAGCCACGCCGCTTGAGGTGGAAAACCTGTCCGCGGGCTACGGCCCGACGCGCGTGCTCGAAGGCGTGTCCTTTGCCGTTCCGGCGGGCGCCCGCCTTGCCGTTCTTGGCCGCAATGGCATGGGCAAGACGACCCTGCTTGCGACCCTTGCCGGCCAGACGCGGCGCTATGACGGACGCATCCGCATGGGCGGTACCGATGTGACCGCGCTGCCGAGCGCCTCGCGCGCCATGCAGGGTCTTGGTTTCGTGCCGCAGGCGCGCTGCGTCTTCCCGACGCTGACCGTCGAGGAGAACCTGTTCGTCGGGCTCAAGAACCGTCCGAAGAGCGCCATCCAGGAAGCCTACGACATGTTTCCGCGGCTTCACGAGCGGCGAAGAAACCTCGGCAGCCAGCTTTCCGGCGGCGAGCAACAGATGCTGTCGACGGCGCGCTCGATCCTCGGGCGGCCCTCGATCCTGCTTCTCGATGAGCCGCTGGAGGGGCTGGCACCCGTCATCTGCGAGGAACTGATGAAGGCCTTTGCCGAACTGGCGAAGACCGGCGACATGACCATCCTGCTGGTCGAACAACGCATCCAGAGCGCCCTCGACTTTGCCGATCAGGTGATCGTGCTCGAGCGCGGGCGCATCGCCTGGAGTGGAACGCCGGAAGCGCTCGCCAGAGACCACGATGCCGTCGAGCGGCTGCTGGGAGTGGGCGGCCTCCACTGAACCGGAAACGGCTCACTTCGGTCGTTAACGGACAACGAGACGGCTGCGCTCGCGCTCGTAGTAGCGTGCGAGCGGCGGCAGGGCATTCTTCAGTTGGTCGAAGACCGCATCATCCACCAGAAGCGCGCCATCATACTTGGCTTGCACGAAGGACCGGTGCCGCTCAAGCGCTTCCTTCTTAGCGCCGACAGTGACGGTGAAGACGGGCGATACGGTGCTGCGTCCCTTGACGGTAATCCGATCCAGTTCGGCGATAGGGAAGGTTTTTTCCACGAGACGCGCGGTCTCCTCACCGAGGAGCAGGGAAATGCCATAGTCCTTGGACACCCCTTCGAGACGCGAGGCGAGATTGACCGCATCGCCGAGGGCGGAATAGTCGAAGCGCTGGTGCGAACCCATGTTGCCGACGACGCACTCGCCGGTGTTGATGCCGATGCCGATCCGCAGCGTTTGCGCGGGCCGCCGCTCCCGCTGCGCCTCAGCCTCCAATTCCTCGTTGACCCGCGCGAGCGCCGCAAGCATGTCGAGCGCTGCGCGCACCGCGTGAACCGCATGGTCGGGGTCGTCAAGCGGCGCATTCCAGAAGGCCATGAGGCAGTCGCCGATATATTTGTCGATGGTTCCGCCCTGTTTCAGCACCGCATCCGACAGCGGCGTCAGCAGGCGGTTGACGAGTGTCGTCAACCGCTCAGGATCGTCCTTCATCTCCTCAGCGATGGTGGTGAAGCCGCGGATGTCGCAGAAGAGGATCGAAAGCGTGCGTCGTTCGCCGCCGAGCTTCAGATGCGACGGGTCTTTCGCCAGTCGTTCGACAAGGGCGGGGGACAAGTACTGCTGAAAGGCGCGGGTGATTTCATGGCGCCGTCGGCGCTCGTCGGCATAGTCAAGCCCTGCCTGGCCGGCGGCCACGCTCAAGAAGGCGAGCCCCGGACCGAGCGGCGAGAGGAACACATGGCCGAGGCGCATGGTCACATAACTTGCCAGCACAATAAGGCTCAGCGCGACGATGGTGTATCCGAGCGTGCGCCACCCCGTTGTTCTAAGCACCGCGAAGGCGGCCAGGATCGCCGCAAACGCGATCGCCGCGATCACAACGGGCCGTGGAGCGCGCTGGATGTAGAGTTCGTGCGCAAGGTTGTCGTAGATCGTCGCCTGCATCTCGACGCCGGAAACGAGCTTGTTCGAATGGACGGTATCGGACGTCGCAAATGCGTCCGCACCGCCATCGGCAATCGACGGAGCGTTCTGCAAGCTGAGCCCGACGAGGACCACCCGATCGCGAAAGGTACCTTCCGGCAGGAAATTGGTGGGATCGAGCGCCTGGTAATAGGAGACGGTCGGATAGGTTCGCGCCGGTCCGAAGACCTGGATGAGGGCATCGGTCGGGGGAGGTTGCGTCCGCGTGCCGGCGATCCCGGCCAGAACGGCGGCAAAGCCGTCGGGATAGTCCGGGATGGAGCGTAGCGTGCCGTCGCCACCAAGGTTGACCGAGGCAATCCCGGTTCTTGCTCCCTTGGCGGTGAAGCGGGCAAGGGGCTCGGTGCGCACGAACTGGTCGGCCTGCGGCGCCTCCACCAGCGTCTGGTCGCCGGCGAGGACGACGTCGGCACCAAGCGCGCTCTCCAGCGCGTCATCGTTCACCGGATCGGCCGACGGCTCGGCGAAAATGACGTCCATGCCGATCGCGCGGGCGCCGGCCTTGCGCAGCGCTTCGATGAGACGGGCGTGCAGCGCGCGTGGCCACGGCCACTGCCGGCCGATCTCGGCCATCGAGGGTTCGTCGATGGCGACGACGACGGGGCTGTTTTCGGGCAGTGGCGGTGTGCCGATAGTCGACAGATAGTCGAAACTGCGCAATTCGTTGAGCAGCCAGGCATTGGACAAGGTCGCAAGCGAAAGCGCGATGCTGACGAAGGCGGCAAGCCCTAGAAGCTTCAGCCGCCGCAGCGCGAGGCGGCGGGTGTCCAACTCTCCGTATCGGCCGCCCGATGCCTGCACGACGACGTGCTCCTTGATCAGAACCGCACCTTGACCGTGCCCTTGAACGTCGGTCCCCAACCGGGGAGACCGCTTCTGAGCTCGAAGTCCTCGTCAAGCAGATTGAAGGCGGCCAGATCGACTTCGATCTGCTTGTCGAAGGGCTCCCATTGCAGCGATGCGTCGAGCGTCCAGAAGTCATCGAGCGTCACCCCGCCGGCCGGCCGTGAGCCGATGTAATTTGCGGCGATCGTTGCCCTCACGTTTGCGGTATTGACCCAGGTCAGCGCTACCTGGCCGGTGTTATCGGGTACGAACAATAGCTCGTCCAACTGATTGACGGTGTTTTCCCTGACGTCGGCCTCCGTGTGGGCGGCCGCCAGGGAAAGGCCGAAACCGTGGCCGATTGCAAAGTTCGCGGTCGCCGCGATCCGGTCCAGCCCCACTTTGGCGTAGTCCAGATTGATGGGGGACAGCGGGACATTGAGCGACAGTTCGCGCACCTCCTGGTGCTGGTAGTCGAGCGCGGTGAAAAGCCAGTTGTTCCACTCCGCGTCCCAGCGGAATGCCAGAGTGTCGGCGTAACCTTCTGCACCGAAGCGAAGTTGGTTGGGCTGCAGGGCGACGATGCCGATCGGAGCGAGGGTGGCGACATCCAAGTTCAAGCCATCGCGCATGGCGGCGGCCCTCAACCAATGACCCTCCGCGGGCGCCCAGGCGATGCCGAGCTTCGGTTCGAGCCGGATATTGCCGTCGTTGGCATCCTCGATGTAGCGGGCAAACAGCGCGCCTTCTGCCTTCAGGTCCGGCGTGATTTCGTAGATCGTATCGACATAGGCCTTGGCGATGGTCTGTGTTGCAGATGTCGAGCCGGATCCGATGAATGGGATGTTGCTGCTGCCGACCCGCATCGCAAAAGGATCGAAGATATCGAACGAACTGCTGGAGCGAACGACGCCGCCTTCGATCCCGTAGCGCCAGGTGAAGTCGCCGTCTCCGTAGAGGTGGTTGACGGCGGCAATGTAGGTTCTCTGCTTCTCCTCGCTGCGGCTCGTGGCAAGGTCCGGAAGCCCGACGCGGGAGGCGCTGACCTTCTCGTTTTCCACGACATCCCGATCAGAAAAGAAAAGGGCGGCATTGGCGATGTTGCGGTAGCCGAAGGTGTGGCTCCAGGCGACGCCGGACAAAAGTCTATCGGCCTTGTCATCGAGGAGGTTGTCGAGGCTCGTGGTCGGATAGTCGAGGACACTCTTGTCGTCATCGAACTTGCCGTAATTGGCATAGGCGACGATCCGGTCGTCCGGTGTCGGCGAGGCGGTCAGATAGCCGTTGCCGCCGAGCAGGCGCGTTTCACGCTCGATCGCCAGACCCTGCCCGAAGTCGATGGTATCGCGCGGCTCCTCCCAATGGAGGTTGCCGTAGACGCTGATCGGGAAGGGCGAGAAAGTGAGCCCGCGTAGTTCCGCCTCGCCGATCCAGCCGGTGTGATCGTTGTCGGCAATGATGCCGCCGCCAAGTGCTGCTTCAAAGAATGGCCGCTGGACGATATTGGCCGTGCGTTCGCGGCTTGCCAGCATATGCGGTTCGATCAGCAGACCCTGGAAGAAGGCGGAGAAGCTCTGCGGGTTGGCGGTGTTGACGACCGGGCTGCCGTCGAAATCATAGTCGTTGAACAGCGGATTGACGCTGCCGTGGATCGCCTGGTCGACATAGCTCGATCCCGTGAACGGATCGAAGACCACATCGCCGTAATATTGCCCCCAGACGTTCAGCCCCTGCAGACGAAAGGCGTCGTTGAGCGTCGAGCCGGCGTCCTGGTTGGCGCCGAGGGCTGCACTTTCGCCGCCGCGCGCCCGGGTTCGGCGCATCAATTCCTGGGCATATCGGATCGCCGCGTCGGAATCATATTCGTCGATCGCAATGGCGGTGCGCATCTGCGCAATGACCGGATCGTTCGGATCGAGTCGATCGGCATTGTCGAGCGCTTGCGCGGCGGGGATGCGGTCGCCCTTTTCGTAATACGCGCCCGCCAGCAGCAATTGGGCGTTGGAGTAGGCGGGATTGGCGGTCGAGCCGGCGAGCAGGTCGTTCAGGGCCTTGTCCAGTTCGCCCGTCTGCATGTGGTAGCGCCCGCGGGCGACCAGAGTGATGTCGAAGGACGGGTCGGCAGCCAGGGCCGCGTCGATCTCAGCCTTCGCTTCCTTCATCCGATTTTCGTCGAGATAGAGGATCGAGAGATTGGCGTGGGAGACTGGGTCGCTGGGATCAAGCGCGATCGCCTGCTTGAAGGCCATTTCTGCCGCGCGGTTGTCGCCCCTTTGTCCCTGAACCAGGCCAAGCGAGTTCCAGAGAGAAGAGGAGCCCGGAGCCGTCTTCAGCCCAGCCTCCAGGTCTGCCAGCGCACCATCAAGGTCGTTTTCGTAATGGTAGCGGTAGTCGGAGCGGGCTTCGAGCGCAGTCGGATCCGCAGGGTCGATGGCAAGCGCCTTCTCAATGCCATCGCGGACCTGTTCCCGGTCGTCGAGCAGCAGCGCAAAGCGCGCACGGGCGGCCGGCAGGGTAGGATCGTCGGGATATTGGCGCTCGGCCTGCTTGAGCGTTTCGATGGCGGCGCGGATATCGTCGCGGAAACCGTTGGTCCAGGCCTTGGCCATCGCGCTATAGGCACCGGTCGTACCCTGCGGCGGTGCCTCGACCCGATCCGGATTGGCAAGCGCCCGGGCGAAATAGCCACCATAGGCAGCGATGGAACGCCGCTTGGCATCAAGTCCGCGGGCCGAGCGTGCAAAAAGCTTTGCCGCATCGTCATAACGCTTTTCCGAGCCGGCGATCAGGGCATCGATGAGATCGGCGCGCGCCTGCTGTGTTGCGCCGAGCCGTCCGCGGCGCGCCTCGGCCAGAGCTGCCTGGGCCTTCTGGCGGCCGTCGAGTGTCAGGTAGATTTCAGAGAGCGTCAGCCAGTCTTCGACCGAGCGCGACTCGGGGCGCTTTCCCTCGATGCGTTCGCGTTCCCCACGCATGTCGGGCACGCGAAGCGGCGTCGCCGGCATCCAGACGAAGGAATCGCGCAGCGACAGATGGAAAAGCATCTGCTCGCGATCCTTCGGATTGACGACCACCACCTTGGACGGCGCCTTGCCGATCGCCGCGACCGCGCCTTCGCCTTGGGCAACCGTGACGCTGCCGAGTTCGTTGCTCAGTTCGACCACGCCTTCAAGAACGGTCAGCGAGGTCGTGTCACCGGCAACCGACAGCGTCCAGTCGGTGCCGCGAATGGCGGCTGTTGCCGCCGGCGTGTCGATTGTGAGGCCCTGGCCGCCGCGCTCCGCACGTGCCCAGATCGTGCCCGACTGCAGCTCGAGATTGGTGTCGCCGCTTGCGCCCATGCGCTTGACGCGCAGTGCCGTGTTGCGGCCGAGCCGGATCTGCGTGTGGTCGGAAAAGAGGACCGCAAGCGCGCCGGTTGCGTTGGTGCGCAGCACGTCACCGGACAGCAAATCCTGGGCGAGATCAACGAAGCGCCAATTGGAGACGTCGACGAAGCGAACTTCCTCGCCAGACTTGCGAGCGATCACCGATCCGGCAACAGGCGGCGTTCGCTGAACCGGTTCCGCGAATACTATGCTTGGACAGAGTACAGCTGCCGTAGCAAGCAGTACCCGAAGTCTTTGCCGCCCCATCTTGGTTCCCGTCTCCACCCCACCGTGGATTCAGTGAATTTCGACCAGGTCAAAGTCAATAGTGTTCGAATATTCTAAGTTGTTTTCCAAGCAATGTGTCTTATTCGGGAAACAGCTTCCGCAAGGCCAATCGCGTTGCTGCAACATCCGGGCGCTGAATAACGAAGGGCGCCCATCGGGCGCCCTTCGAATTGCCGCGCGTGGCGAGCGATTCCTGCCCGCCCCGGAAAAATCAAACAGAACCCTTCACGCGCTCCCAAGCATTCATCAGGTGACGGCCAAGAACCTCGGACAGCTTTGCCTTGTCACGCGCTTCGAGCGCGACGATCATCTCTTCATGCTCGGCAACGGCCGCGGCCCATTTTTCCGGCCCCTCGTGGCCGATGAAACGAATGCGCTTCAGCCGCGTCTGCAGCACCGCGTGCATATCGGCCAAGGCGGCGTTTGCTGCGAGCTGAACGATCGCCGAATGGATCTGCTGGTTGAGCTTGTAATACTGCAGCCGGTCGCCGGCCTTATAGCGCTGGACCATCTCGTCGTGGAGCGCACGCACTTCGGCAATGCCGGCATCGCTGGCCGCCTCGCAGGCGAGCTTGCCGGCGAGCTCTTCCAGCGTCTGCAGGACCGTCAACATATCATGCACGTCCTTGGCGCTGAAGCGCTTGACGACGGCGCCGCGGCTCGGAACGAGCTCCACCAGCCCTTCGCTTGCCAGATACTTGATGGCTTCGCGTAGCGGCGTGCGGGACACGCCGAGCTGTTCGCCGAGCTGACCTTCGTGCAGGCGGGTGCCGGGCGATAGATCGCCCTCGATGATCATGTCGCGCAGGTGGCTGACCAGCGTGTCGTGCAGGGCCGTGCGCCTGATCGGAGCAGGACCGCCATCCGGCCGTCTCTCCAGAGATGTGATTTCGTTCATTGTTCTGCTTCTGCGCCTGGCGACTGGACGTCCGCCGTCTGTTCCCGTTCGCGCCAATTGAATCAGCGCTGTCTCATTAAAGCATGGAGATGGGCTCTCTGATCGTCAACAGAAAATGCTGCATACAGAATACAAAAGACTTGATGCAAAATTTTGAATAACGTATGACAGCGATCGAAGTATGAAGCGGAGGACATCTCTCATGACGACCAACGGTGTTGCCGGTAACGGCGCGCGTCCTGTCATTGCGCTCGCGATGGGCGACCCGGCGGGCATCAGCCCCGAGCTCACGGCCAAGCTGTTGGCGCTTTCCGATATCCGCGAAGCCGCGCACATCATCACCATCGGCGATCGCCGGATTCTGGATGAGGGCGCAAAGGCTGCAGGCGTGACGCTCGACCTCAAGCCGTCGAGCCTCGAAGACCTCGACAAATCAGGCACGTCGCGGCACGTTTTCGTCGATCTCGCACACCTCGATCCGGCTGACGTGGTTCGTGGCGAGGCGACGCTCGCCGGCGGCACTTTTGCGACCCGCAACTTCCGCACCGCGCTCGAACTGGCGCATGCGGGCAAGGCCGACGCCGTCTGCTTCACGCCGTTCAACAAGAAGGCCATGCGCTTCGCCTATCCGGGCTATGACGACGAAATCCGTTTCGTTGCCGATGTTCTCGGCTTCACCGGCAAGGTTCGCGAGTTCAACGTCCTCGAGAAGGTCTGGAACGCGCGCGTCACCTCGCACATTCCACTCAAGGACGTGGCTGACAACCTCTCGGTCGACGGTATCATCGCCGAACTGGAACTGACCCGGGCCTGCCTCAAGGAGGCGGGTTATGAAGAGGCGAAGATCGCGGTTGCCGGTCTCAACCCGCACGCCGGCGACGGCGGCAGCTTCGGCATGGAAGAGATCGACATCATCGAACCGGCGGTCGAAAAGGCGAAAGCACTCGGCTTCAACGTCGAGGGGCCGTTCCCGGCCGATACCGTTTTCGGTCGCGCTCTCAAGGAAGGCTACAACGCCGTCCTCACGATGTATCACGACCAGGGCCAGATCGCCATGAAGCTGATGGGCTTCGACAAGGGCGTGACCATGATGGGCGGTCTGCCTTTCGCGCTCTGCACGCCGGCCCACGGCACGGCCTATGACATCGCCGGCAAGGGCATTGCCGACGTCGGCGCCAGCCGCGAAGCGCTGCTGCTCGCTGTGCGCATGGCAAAGAAAAAGGCCGCGCTCAAGGCCGCCGCCTGATTTCGCACGCTTTCACGCAATAACGGCGCAAGAGGAGGTCTTGCGCCACAGAGCCACAAAAACGGGAGGACCCGACTTGAAGAATACCGTCTCCATCGCATGCATCATGGCAGCCGTCTTCGGCGTTGCTGCTCCGGCCGCAGCCTTCGAACCCGATCGCCCGGTTGAATTCGTCGTCACGGCAGGTCCCGGTGGCGGCACCGACATCTTCGCCCGCACGATCCAGGCGATCATCGGCAAGTACGAGCTGATGAAGGCTCCGGTCGTCGTTACCAACAAGGGCAGCGCCGGCGGCGCCGAAGGTTTCGTCTACACGGCGACCAACAAGGGCGACGCTTTCAAACTCGCTTTCGGCACGAACAATGCCTACCTGCTGCCGGTTCGCGCCAAGGTGCCGTACAAGGCTGAAGACCTGACCCCGGTCGCCGCGCTTGCTTCCGATGAATTCGTTCTCTGGGTCAACGGTAAGGCCACCTACAACACGGCGGCTGACTTTGCGGCCAAGGCGAAGGAAGGCGGCCTGAAGATCGGCGGCAGTCAGTCCAAGGACGTCGACCAGATCCTCACCTCGATGATAAACGAGGCGACTGGTGCTACGATCAACTACATCCCGTTCAAGAGCGGCGGTGAAGCCGCCGTCCAGCTTGCCGGCGAACACCTCGACGCCAACGTCAACAACCCGAGCGAAAACCTCGGCCAGTGGCAGGCCGGCATGGTCAAGCCGCTCTGCGTCTTCAAGAGCGTCAAGCTTTCGAACGACGCCAAGGTCGCCGGTGACAAGGGCTGGAGCGATATTCCGACCTGCAAGGAATCGGGCATCGCCATCGACAACTACTCGATGCCGCGCACCGTCTGGCTACCGGCCGGCGTTGACCAGGATGTGGTCGAGTTCTATGCGGACCTGATGCGCAAGGTTTCGGAAACGCCGGAATGGGCGAAGTACCTCGCCGACACCTCGCAGTCTCCGTCCTACATCGCCGGCGACGACTTCAAGGCCGCCATCGAAATGGATGGTGCTGCTGTCGGCGAAGTGCTGAAGCGCGAAGGTTGGCTCGCCAACTAAGGGCGAGACATTGAGGCGGGTGCCTTCGGGTACCCGTCATCCGCTTTGAAAGGTCACGATCATGAGCGAGAACGGTGCGAATGGGGTCTCCCGCTTCGCGGTTGAGCTTGGCGTTGCTGCGCTGACCGGCGCCTTTGGCGCGGCGGTCTGCTATGGGTCCATCGATATCGGTGCGGGATGGAGCGAATTCGGGCCGGAAGCCGGTTATTTTCCCTTCTATGTCGGCCTTCTGATCCTTCTCGGAAGCGCCGTGAACGCGATCCACGCTTTCGTCAAGCATCGCGGCACGGGTGAGATCTTCATCGACGGTCACCGCGCCAAGGTGGTCTCGTCGTTCCTCTTGCCGCTGATCGCCTTTGCCTGCGTTTCCGCCTGGCTCGGCCTCTATGTCGGCACGGCGCTCTACATCGCCAGCACGATGCTCTTCCAGGGGCGCTACAAATGGTGGATCGCGTTGCCGTCCGGCATCGCCGTTTCGCTGTTCTTCTTCATCGTATTCGAGATCGGCTTCAAGGTTCCCCTGCTCAAGGGACCGGTCGAGGCCTGGTTCGGGATCTACTGATCCCGACCGCCCACCCTTTCCCGGGAGGAATGACATGGAAAATATCGGTCTTCTGATCGATGGCTTCGGCCACATCCTCAGCTGGAACCATATCCTGCTGATGATGGTCGGCGTCACGCTCGGTATTCTTGTCGGTGTGTTGCCGGGCCTTGGCGCGCCGAACGGCGTGTCGCTGCTTTTGCCGCTGACCTTCTCGATGGATCCGATCTCCGCCATCATCCTGCTCTCCTGCATGTACTGGGGCGCACTCTTCGGCGGGTCGACCACATCGATCCTTTTCAACATTCCCGGCGAACCTTCATCGGTGGCGACGACCTTCGACGGCTATCCGATGGCGAAAGCCGGCCAGGCAAGCCGCGCACTGACGCTCGCCTTCGTGTCTGCCGGTATCGGCGCGCTCGCCGGCGTCGTCATGATCACGCTGCTCTCCGGCTGGGTCGCAAACTTTGCGCTGCGCTTCTCGTCGCCGGAATATTTCGCGGTCTATTTCCTGGCCTTCGCCAGCTTCATTTCCATGGGTGCGCAATCGCCGTTCAAGACGCTCGTCTCGATGATGCTCGGCTTTGCGCTTGCCTCCGTCGGCATGGACACGATCTCCGGTGACCTGCGGCTTACCTTCGATATCCCGACCCTGATCAAGGGCGTCAGCTTCCTGATCGCCGTCATGGGCCTCTTCGGCATCGGCGAACTCTTGCTGACCACGGAAGAAGGCTTGCGCTTCGAGGGCATCAAGGCGCGCGTCAAGCTCGTCGAGATCGGCCGCACGCTGATCGAGATCCCACGCTACTGGTTCACGATCCTGCGTTCGACGATCATCGGCATCTGGATGGGCATCACGCCTGCCGGCCCGACGGCGGCCTCCTTCATGAGCTACGGCGTCGCCCGCCGCTCGGCGCGCGACAAGTCGAAGTTCGGCAAGGGCGATCCGCGTGGTGTCGTGGCACCCGAAACCGCCGACCACTCCGCCGGTACCTCGGCGCTGCTGCCGATGCTGGCGCTTGGCGTCCCCGGCTCGGCGACGGCCGCCGTCATGATGGGTGGCCTTATGATCTGGGGTCTGACGCCCGGCCCGATGCTCTTTACCGAGCGCCCGGATTTCGTCTGGGGCCTGATTGCCTCGATGTATCTCGGCAACGTCGTCGCCGTGTTCCTGGTGATCGCCACCGTGCCGCTCTACGCCTCGATCCTGCGCGTGCCGTTTGCGATCATCGGCCCGATTATCGTCGCCGTGATCTTCTCCGGCGCCTACCAGGTGGCAAACTCGGTCTCCGACATCTTCCTGGTCATCGGCTTCGGCGTGCTCGGCTATGTCTTCAAGAAGCTCGAGTACCCGCTGGCGCCGTTGGTTCTCGCCATGGTGCTTGGCGACAAAGCCGAGGACGCCTTCCGCCAGTCCATGCTGCTTTCAGGCGGCAGCCTCAATATCTTCTGGTCGAACCCGCTGGTTTCCTCTCTGATGGCGCTCGCTCTTGCACTCCTGCTGTCGCCGCTTGTCTTCGGACTGATCGGCCTGGTCCGCAAGCGCAAGCATGATGCGGATGCCCCGCATGGTGACGGCAGCGCGGCGGCTTGACGGAGCCGCCGCACCCCCAACATCCAGAAACGACGAGGAAGGTCATGGCGAACACATCGCGCAAATGGACCCGTGAAACCTGGCCGATCGCGGCCGCCATGATCCAATATCCAAACGTGCTGGCCGACGGCAGTTCGGTGCAGGAACAATCGGTCGAACAATGGGCCGAAACGCTGGCCGCCGTCGTCGATGCCGGCTTCACCGAACTCGACCCAACCGACAGCTGGATCCGGCTTGCTGATCTTTCGACCTCGCGGCTCGATGACTTCGTCAAGCTCACGCGCGACCTTGGCTTCACCATGCCGGCGATCTCGACTGCGCGGCGCAGTGTGATCGACCCGGAGCATGGCGACGAATACCTCGCCTACGGTCACAGGGTCATCGAAACGGCGGCGGCAATCGGCGCGGGCTCCGTTTCTTTCGGCTTCTTTGGCCCGCTGACTGACGCGCAGAAGAAGGCGCTGTGGTTCTGGACGGTCGATGGCGTCAAGAACCCCGACGACCCGGCGGTTTGGCAGAAGGCCGTTCAGCGTATCCGCGAGCTCGGCCGCCATGCCGAGGAACTCGGCATCGAGCTGGCGCTCGAAATGTATGAGGATACCTATATCGGCTCGGCCGACTGTGCCGTGCGCTTCGTTACCGATGTCGGATTGGCCAATGTCGGCATCAATGCCGATCTCGGAAACCTCGTTCGTCTTCACCGTCCAGTCGAACACTGGCAGCAGATGATGGCCAAGGTCGCTCCCTTCGCCAAATACTGGCACGTCAAGAATTACTACCGCACCGAGGACGAGACATCGGGTCTGGTGGTCACACATCCGGCGCCGCTGGAGTTCGGTGTGATCAACTACCGCGCCGCGATCCGAATTGCGCTTGCCCACGGCTTCAACAGCCCGTTCCTCTGCGAACATTACGGCGGCGACGGCCTCTCCGTCAGCGCTGCCAACCGGGACTATCTGAGGCGCATCCTGCCTCGCGAATAAGGGAAGAGACGCGATGACCACAATCTTTGACGCACCGGAAGAGTTCGCCGCGACCGCGCTTGCCGGCTTCAGTTCGATCTACGCGCGCAACGTCCGTCTCGTGAAGGGCGGTGTCGTTCGCTCGACCAAGGTTCCGAAGGGCAAGGTTGCGGTCGTCATCGGCGGCGGCTCCGGGCACTATCCCGCTTTTGCTGGCTATGTCGGTCCGGGCATGGCGGATGCTGCCGTTGCCGGCGATGTCTTCGCCTCGCCATCGACCGCGGCCGTCGCGCGCGTCTGCCGGCAGGCCGACCAAGGCGGTGGCGTGCTGCTCGGCTTCGGCAACTATGCCGGCGACGTCCTCAATTTCGGCGTTGCCGCTGAGCGTCTGCGCGCCGAGGGCATCGATGTGCGCATCGTGCCGGTGACGGACGACGTTGCCAGCGCTTCCGCTGAAACGCCTGCCAAGCGTCGCGGCATTGCCGGCGACCTCGTCGTCTTCAAGATCGCGGGCGCTGCGGCCGAAGCCGGTCTCAACCTGGATCAGGTCGAACGCGTCACCCGCCTTGCCAACAACCGCACTGTTTCCTTCGGCGTCGCCTTTGGCGGCTGCACGCTTCCAGGAGCCAAGGCGCCGCTCTTTTCGGTGCCAAAGGGGGAGATGGCCCTTGGTCTCGGCATTCACGGCGAGCCGGGCATCCGCGAAGAAAAGATGGTTTCGGCGAGCGAATTCGCCAAGCTGCTGGTCGGCAAGCTGCTCATTGAGCGCCCGACCGGTGTTCACAAGGTTGCGCCGGTTCTGAACGGTCTCGGTTCGACGAAGTACGAAGAACTCTTCGTGCTCTGGGTCGCCATCGAAAAGGAACTGAAGGCAGCCGGGCTTGAGATCGTCGATGCCGAATGCGGCGAATTCGTCACCAGCCTGGACATGCAAGGCTGCTCGCTGACGCTGCTGTGGCTGAACGATGAGCTTGAGACCTACTGGCGCGCTGCCTGTGATGCGCCGGTCCTGCGCAAGGGCCTGATCATCGCGACCGAGCCCTGCGCCGATGACCTGAAGGATGAAGACGGCGTGCTCGTGTTCGCTCCGGCTTCGGATGCCTCGAAGGAAAGCGGCAAGTGTATTGCGCGGCTGATCAGCGAGATCGCTGAAGCCCTAAAGCAGGCTGAGGACGAACTCGGCCGTATCGACGCCTTCGCCGGTGATGGCGACCACGGTCAGGGCATGCGCCGCGGTTCCGCCGCAGCCGACGAGGCGGCAAAGACTGCGGTCGCTGCCGGCGCCGGTGCTGCAAGCGTCCTGGCGGCTGCGGGCGATGCCTGGGCGGATCGCGCCGGCGGCACGTCGGGTGCGATCTGGGGCCTGCTGCTGCGTTCGTGGAGCAATGCCTTCGACGACGAGACAGCGCCCTCGGACGCCGCCATCGTCGATGGCGCACGCCGCGCGCTCGATGGTGTCACGCGCCTTGGCCGTGCGCGCGTCGGTGACAAGACGCTCGTCGATGCTCTCGTGCCCTTTGTCGAAACCCTGGAGCGTGAGTTTGCCGTCGGCAAGCGTCTGATCGAGGCGTGGCAGGCTGCCGCCAAGGCCGCGACCGGCGCGGCCGAAGCGACCTCCAGCCTGACGCCGAAGCTTGGCCGCGCTCGTCCGCTCGCCGAAAAGAGCATCGGTCACCCCGATGCCGGCGCCGTCTCGCTGGCGTTGACGGCGCGAGTTGCCGGCGGATTCCTGCTGCAATCGGCGAAGGCCTGAGGCCCTCAACCTTCCAATCGGGTGGCCGCAGTGCCGCCCGTTGGTCTCTCTCTCTCTCTCTCTCTCTCTTTTCGCGCGCGCGAACCGCCCGTTTCTCGCCGAATTGCTCCCGTCGGTGCGGTTCTGGCTTCCGGGAGGGCGTGCCGATACCGTCGGCCGTGGCTTTTTCAACACAATCTCCGGTCATTGTTGGGAAAACCCCATCAATTTTCTCGGCTAACGAATATCTGCCACGGAATTGCCGGATCGCGGGCTATGGCTCGTCTTTCCTGCAGCGTGCGCTAAGTGCTTGAGTTCGCGTGCCGCCGGTTAACTGCCAATGATTTCTGAAGTTCCGAGAAGGAGACAAGAATGAAAAAGAGTTTTGCCGTGAAGGTGTCCGCAGCGTCTCTGGTTCTCGCTGGCGCGATGGCCGCAAACGCAGCCGATCTCGCGACAGTACAACCCCAACCGGAGCCGGACACCAGCAACGGCGTCAAGATCGGCTACCTCGATTGCAACATCGCCGGCGGCGTCGGCTATGTGCTCGGTTCTGCCAAGGAAGTCGATTGCGTCTTCCGCTCGACGATGGGGGCTGAGGCTTCCGACCACTACGCCGGCGCCATCCGCAAGATGGGTGTCGATGTCGGCTTCACGACGCAGAGCCGGCTGATCTGGGCGGTGTTTGCACCGACCGCTGGCTACCACCGCGGCTCGCTCGGTGGCCTCTATCAGGGTGCAACTGCCGAAGCGACGGTCGGCGCCGGCATCGGCGCTAACATCCTCGTCGGCGGCACTTCCGGTTCGATCCATCTGCAGACGGTCAGCGTGACCGGGCAGATCGGCCTCAACCTTGCGGCCACCGGCACATCGATGACGCTGACTGCCGTCAACTAAGGTCGTTATCGTCGGCCTGTTGACCCCTCCGGCAACTGGCTCGACACGATCGGATAAACGACAAGGGCACCGCGGCTCAGATTGGGCTGCGGTGCCTTTGCATTTGAACTGTTGCCATCCGCCGATTCCCGTTTAAGGAAGGCTGGTAAAGTTGTGCGCCGTAACGGGCGAACGTCGAGGTTTGGATTGAACAAAAGCCTTTGTCTGGGTGTGGTTGCCCTTTGCTTCGCGTCCACGCCGCGCTGTGCGTTTGCCGAGTGGCAGGCGGTCGAGAAGGAAGCGCCCTATGCCATCGAAGGGCAGACGGGCGCGGAGCTCTATGCTTCGATCGGCGAGCGCGGGCCGAAGGCCGGACTTGGCCGAGCGATCGCCCATACCAATTTCAAGCTGACCTGGACGCGGAAGTACGAAGAACAGGCAGGCGCCTGCGTGCTGACGACGGCAAAGCCGAAGCTGATCATCACCTATACATTGCCGAAGCCGGCAAAAGCGTTACCCGCGGGCACGCGCGAAAATTGGGACATCTTCATCGACGGCGTGCGCAAGCATGAACTCGTGCACGGCGATTTCATCAAGGAGATGGTGCGCGCGATCGAGTCTGCGACCCTCGGCCTCACCGTCCCCGATGATCCGAAGTGCCGCAAGATCAGGACCGAAATGACCAAGCGCCTCGGCGCGCTCTCGCAGGCACAACGCCAGCGCAGCCGCGACTTCGACCAGGTTGAGCTCACCGACGGCGGCAATATTCACCAGCTTATCTTGAGGCTTGTGAACGGGCCGTAGCCAGGGATCTTGCGAGGAGGATGCCGAACAACCCGGCATCTCCGGGTTCAATCAAACGCTCACGCATAACGCACAAGGAATTCCTCGGCCGTCAGTTCGCGGAAGTCATCGAGCGCGCGGCGGAGGCGCTGATGATCCCAATCCCACCAGGCGAGCGCGTCCATCCGCTCGCCGATACCTTCGTTGAAACGGGCGCGGATGAGCTTCGCGGGGACGCCGCCGACGATAGTGTAGGGCTCGACCTCCTTCGAGACGACGGCGCCTGCGCCGATCACCGCGCCATTGCCGACATTGACGCCAGGCAGGATGGTGGCGCCGTGGCCGATCCAGACGTCGTGACCGATTGTCACCCGGTTCGACCGTCGCCAGGCGAAGAGGTCGTGGTCGAGTTCGGTGTCGTCCCAATAGTTGGGCGCGCGGTAGGTGAAGTGGTGCAGGGTCGCCCGCCAGGTCGGATGATTGGTGGCGTTGATGCGCACGGCGGCGGCGATGTTGACGAACTTGCCGATCGTCGCGCACCAGATCGAGCCGTCCTGCATGATGTAGGAATAGTCGCCGAACTCGACCTCGTCGAGCCGCGAACGCTCCTGCACTTCATTATAGCGGCCGAACGTCGAATTGTTGACGCTCGCCGTCGGATGGATGAAGGGCTCGAGCCCAAGCTTCTGGCTCATGCGGCAGCCTTTCGCGGCGAGAAGGCCGATACGTCAAGGATGCGGTCGGCGACCGCGTCGCGCACTTCCTCGTCGTGGAAGATGCCGATCAGCGCCGTACCCTTGGCTTTCTTCTCCGCGATCAGTTCGACGACGACGGCCCTGTTCTTGGCGTCGAGCGATGCGGTCGGCTCGTCGAGCAAAAGGATCCTGTGGTCGGTGATGAAGCCGCGTGCGATGTTGACGCGCTGCTGCTCGCCGCCGGAGAAGGTGGCTGGTGGCAGGCTCCAGAGTTCGCGCGGCAGGTTGAGCTTGCTTAAGAGTTCCGCCGCGTGCGCACGCGCCTCTTCGATCGGGGTGCCGCGGGCCTGCAAGGGTTCCGCGACGATGTCGAGAGCGGAGACACGGGGCACGACACGCAGGAATTGGCTGACATAGCCGAGCGTCGTGCGCCGGACCTCAAGCACAGTGCGTGGCTCGGCCGTTGCCAGGTTTACCAGCTTGCCGTCGTGATCCAACAGGATCTGGCCTTCGTCCACGCCGTAATTGCCGTAGAGCATTTTCAGGATAGAGCTCTTGCCGACGCCGGAGGGGCCGCCGAGAACGACGCACTCGCCCGCTTTGACCGAGAAGGAAACGTTGGCGACGACGGGCCGGCGCACACCATCGCGCAGATGCATGGTGAAGCTTTTTGCGACTTCTGAAACAACGAGAGGAGTTGCCATGGTTCTTACTTTCCTTTGCGCATGATCTTGTCCGAAAACCGGACTCCACTTTTCGGGATCATGCGTCACACCTGCAGGATCGAGGAGACGAGGAGCTGGGTATAGGGCTCGCGCGGATCGTCGAGCACCCGGTCGGTCAGTCCCTGTTCGATGACTGCGCCATCCTTCATCACCATCATGCGGTGGGAGAGAAGGCGAGCGACCGCAAGGTCGTGCGTGACGATAACAGCGGCGAGGCCAAGGTCGTGCACGAGGCCGCGCACGAGGTCGAGTAGGCGCGCCTGTACCGAGACATCGAGGCCGCCGGTCGGCTCGTCCATGAAGACGAGGCGCGGCGATGTGACGAGGTTGCGGGCGATCTGCAGGCGCTGGCGCATGCCGCCGGAAAAGGCGCGCGGCTGGTCGTCGATGCGATCGACGCCGATTTCCACTCGCTCCAGCCAGTCGCTGGCGGTGGCGCGAATGTTGCCATAGTGACGATCGCCGACCGCCATCAGTCGTTCGCCGACATTGGCGCCGGCCGAGACCGTCATGCGCAGGCCATCGGCCGGGTTCTGATGAACGAAGCCCCAGTCGGTGCGCATCAGGAAGCGGCGTTCCGCTTCGCCCATGCGGGCAAGATCACGGTACTGACCGTCGCGCATGTGGTACTCGACGATACCCGAGGTCGGCATCAGCCGGGTCGAGAGGCACGAGAGCAGCGTCGTCTTGCCGGAGCCGGATTCGCCGACGATGGCGAGCACTTCGCCCGCATAGAGCTCGAAGGAGACGTTGCGGCAGCCGATGCGGCTTCCGTAGAACTTCGAGACGTCGTTCACTTTCAGAAGCGGGAGGGTACTCATTCTGCGGCCTCCTGGCGGGCGAGCATGTGACCTGCATGGCCGCAGGCGCGGCGGTCTTCGCAATGATCGGTGTCGGAGCAGACGAACATGCGCCCGCCCTTGTCGTCGAGAATGACCTCGTCCAGATAGACGTCCTCCGCACCACAGAGTGCGCAGGGCTTGTCGAAGCTCTGGATCTCGAAGGGATGATCGTCGAAGTCGAGGCTGACGACGTCCGTGTAGGGCGGTACGGCATAGATCCGCTTTTCGCGGCCGGCGCCGAAGAGTTGCAGCGCTTCCGACATGTGCATCTTCGGATTGTCGAACTTCGGCGTCGGCGAGGGATCCATGACGTATCTACCCTCGACCTTGACCGGATAGGCATAGGTCGTGGCGATGTGGCCGTTGCGGGCGATGTCCTCGTAGAGCTTCACATGCATCAGCCCGTATTCCTCGAGCGCATGCATCTTGCGTGTTTCGGTCTCGCGCGGTTCGAGGAAACGCAACGGCTCCGGGATCGGTACCTGGTAGACGAGCGTCTGGCCTTCCGAGAGCTTTTCCTCCGGAATACGGTGGCGCGTCTGGATGATCGTCGCCTCCTTCGTCCGGGTGGTGACGGCGACATTGGCGACCTTCTGGAAGAAGGCGCGGATCGAGACGGCGTTGGTGGTGTCGTCGGCGCCCTGGTCGATGACCTTCAGCACGTCCTCCGGCCCGAGGATCGAGGCGGTGACCTGGACGCCGCCGGTGCCCCAGCCATAGGGCATCGGCATTTCGCGTGAGGCGAAGGGGACCTGGTAGCCGGGGATCGCGATCGCCTTCAGGATGGCGCGGCGGATCATGCGTTTCGTCTGTTCGTCCAGATAGGCGAAATTATAAGTAGCAAGATCGTTCATCGCCGATTACCCTTGAGTGTGTCGACCGCGGATGGGGTCAGGATTTGAGCGAGATAGTTTTCTGGGTGGTTGCGATCGTCGCGGTGGTGGTGGCCGCCCTGTTCTGGGTCGCCCGCAATGCCCGGCGCGAGCCGGACGCCAAGGCGCGCAAGGACGATGGTTCCGGCGATGCCGGCGTCGTCTTTGCCGGTGACAGTGGCGGCGATTGCGGCGGTGGAGATGGCGGCGGCGACTGAACGGTCACCGTGCGTCCATGCGGTTTGCCCGATCATTCGGCCGCCTCCCGTTGTTCCTTCGCCATATCGCCGGCGTTGGCCGCCTCGTAGTCGCGACGCATGCGCCGGACGAGGTCCAGTTCGGCCTGGAAGTCGACATAGTGCGGCAGCTTCAGGTGCTCGACGAAGCCGGTCGCCTGGACGTTGTCGGCATGCGAGATGACGAATTCTTGATCCTGGGCGGGTGCTACGATGTCTTCGCTGAACTCGTCGGTCCTCAGCGCCCGGTCGACCAGCGACATCGACATCGCCTTGCGTTCGCTCTGGCCGAAAACGAGGCCATAGCCGCGGGTGAACTGCGGCGGCTGCTTGGCCGAGCCCATGAACTGATTGACCATCTGGCATTCGGTGACGCGGATCGTTCCGAGCGAGACGGCAAAGCCGAGTTCGGGCAGGTCGAGTTCGACCTCCACCTCGCCGATGCGAACTTCGCCGACGAAGGGGTGGGTGCGGCCGTAGCCGCGCTGCGTGGAATAGGCGAGCGCCAGGAGGAAGCCTTCGTCGCCGCGGGCGAGCGCCTGCAGGCGCAGGTCGCGGGCCATCGGAAACTCCATCGGCTCGCGGGTAAGGTCGCCCATGACATGACCTTCGGGCATCTGGCCGTCGCCCTCGATCAGGCCCTCGCCGTCGAGAATGTCGGAGACGCGCATCACATGTTCGCCGGGTTCCTTGACCGCCGGCTCTTCGACGGTCTCGTCGGCCATCAGCGAAGGATCGAGCAGGCGGTGGGTGTAGTCGAAGGTCGGCCCAAGCAATTGTCCACCGGGCAGATCCTTGTAGGTCGCCGACACGCGGCGTTCGACCTTCATGTTGGCGGTGTCGACCGGTTCTGAGTAACCGAAGCGCGGCAGCGTCGTGCGGTAGGCGCGCAGGATGAAGATCGCTTCGATCATATCGCCGCGTGCCTGGCGGACTGCAAGCGCTGCGAGCGCGCGATCGTAGAGCGAGGCTTCCGCCATCACCCGGTCGACGGCAAGCCCGAGTTGCTCGACTACCTGTTCGATGGTGATTGAGGGCAGGTTTCGGTCACCGCGGCGGCGGTCGGCGAGAAGGCGGTGCGCATTGGCAATGGCGGCTTCCCCGCCCTTGACGGCTACATACATGGGTCACGCCTCCTTCAGCGAAAGACGGGTTGTGCGCGGCAGGCAGAGCAGTTCCTCTCCGGCCGTCAGCACGAGATCGACGCCGCGCGGAAAGATTGCGCGGTTGGCGGTCCAGAATTCGAGGAAGACTTTTGGCAGGCCCTTCACGGCGACTTCCGTCTCGTCCTTGATGCCGGGCCCCTTGGCGGTGAGTGCCTGGCCGCCGGTCAGCGCCTCGACTTCAATGACGAGCGTCGTCGATCGATCCGGGTATTCCTGGGTGCCGAGCGAGAACTGGTCGAAACCTGGGAAGGCAGCACCCTTTTCGACGAAGGCGAAGCGGGCTTCGGTCTTGCTGGCGGTCACTGCGGCGCCCGTATGGAAAGCGATCCATTGCGGAACGCCCGATTTCCCGAGCGATGGCGTCAGCCAGACGGGCGTGTCATGGTCACAAAGCGTCAATGCCACGGCGCCGGCCGCGGCGCCGAGCGGCGCGGGCGGCGTGCTCTTGGCCGAAAGCTGCTTGATCGCGCCTGGGCGGGCAAAACCGTCCATCAGGTCGCGGAAGACGGATTGGGCGGCAAAGACTGGATCTGCGAAGGCGCCGGCGTAAATCTGCGATTGGCTGGCCATCAGTCGTCTCCCCGGACCATGGTGAAAAAGTCGACGCGGGTCGCTGCAGTCTCTTCGGCCTTGCGGCGTTCTTCCAGCGCCAGCCGGTCCGCCACTTGGTGAAGCAGAGCATCGACGTTCGCGCGATCGTCCTCGCGCTGGGCGAGTGCGTCGAAGATCGCTGCAAGCCGCGCGCGCTGCCGGTCCGCACCGAGCAGCTGCCCGTGGCCGATCTCGCCGCTCGAAAGGCGGATGGTCGCGCGCGAGACCGTCGCCTCGCCGAGGTTGAAGGGATCTCCACCGCCACCGATGCGGCCACGCACCATGACGAGGCCGGTCTCCGGCCCGCGAACCGGATGAACGTCCGGCTTGTCGGCGAGCGCTTCCCAGGCAGCTTTCAGCTCGTCGAGGGTCGCGCGAGCGAGCAGTCCCATGGCTTTCTTGCGCGCCGGATCCGGCGGGCTTTCCTGTTTCAGCTTCGCATCCATCATTTTTACCTCAAATGTCTATTGATCTAGACAACTGTACATCTTATACCTTTCCATAACGTCCGCAAATGACAGGCTTGTGACATGGCAATGCGAAAAGTGGTGGAGCGCCAGACCGGCGTCGCTCTGTGGCGGCAGATCGCCGACCGGATCCGCCTGGCAATTAGCAATGGCGACTACGATGCGGCCGGCATGGTGCCGCCTGAGACGGTGCTTGCGGGCGAATTCGGCGTCAACCGGCATACGGTTAGAAGCGCGCTTGCGGCTCTTGCCGAAGAGGGACTGGTGCGCGCGGTCCAGGGACGCGGCACGATGATCGAGCGCAAGGAAAGGGTGAGCTACCCGATCTCGAAGCGCACGCGGTTCTCGCAAGGGCTCGGTCGCCAAGTGAAGGAGATCGGCACGAGGCTGCTCGGCCACGCCGAATTGCCGGCAAACGGCGAGATCGCAAAGGCACTCGGCATTGCGCCGGGCGATACGGTGATCGAGCTCAGGACCGTCAGCAGCGGCGATGGCCGACCGCTGTCGGTATCCTCGAGCTATTATCCTGCGCATCGTTTTCCGCGCATGGCCGAAGAATTCGAACGGCTGCATTCCGTCACCAAGGCCTTCGCCGCCCACGGCTTGGATGACTATGTCCGCGCCTCGACCGAGATTGTCGCCCGGCATGCGGACGCGGAGGAGCTTGCGATGCTGAAGCTCTCGCCGGGCGCGATCGTGCTCGAGGCGCAGTCGCTCAACGCCGATCTCGACGGCTCTCCGGTGGAGTATTCCCGCACCCGTTTCGCCGCTGACCGGATGAAGCTGCGGATTGAGACATAGAACGCCGCCGGCTGCCCAAGGCGACAGGATTCGCACCTCATCGGGGAAATGTGGCGGATAGGCCGCATTTCCGACGCGTTTTTGCCGCATCACCAATGCTTGCATCAGGAACCGCGCATTTAGAGTTCTCGCAGGGGAGAATGGCAATGGCGACGTGGCGACCCGATCCTTCCTTCTATCCATCACCGCGCATGGCGGCCAAGGCTCCAAAGGAAACGCTCGCCTATGTGGCGGCGTTCGATCCCGAGCGGAAGCGACCGGATGCGATTGCGGTCGTCGACGTCGATCCGGCGTCATCAACCTATGCGCAGATCGTCGGCCAGGTCGACATGCCGAATGTCGGCGACGAGCTGCATCATTTCGGCTGGAATGCCTGCTCTTCCTGTCTTTGCCCCAATGCGCCGCATCCGCATGTCGAGCGCCGCTATCTGGTAGTGCCGGGGTTGAGGTCCTCCCGTCTGCACATCATCGACACCAAGCCGGACCCGCGCAATCCGAAGATCGTGCGGGTGATCGAGCCTTCGGAAATTGCCGAGAAGGCAAATTATTCGCGGCTGCACACCACCCATTGCGGTCCCGAAGGCATTTACGTCAACGCGCTCGCGGATCGTGACGGCAAGGCGCCCGGCGGCATCTTCCTGCTGGACCACCAGAGTTTCGATGTGCTCGGCCAATGGGAAATGGATCGTGGGCCGCAGAAGCTTGCCTATGATTTCTGGTGGCATCTCGGCCATGATACGCTGATCACCAGCGAATGGGGCACGCCGGATACGTTCGAAAACGGGCTGGTTCCCGAGGTGCTGCTCGGTTCGAAATATGGCCGCCGGCTGCACTTCTGGGACCTACACAAGCGCAAGCACCTGCAGGAGATCGATTTCGGCGAGGAGCACCAGCTCGTCTTCGAGCTGCGGCCTGCGCATGATCCGACCAAGGCCTATGGCTTCGTCGGCTGCGTCATCAGCCTCAAGGACCTCTCGGCGTCGATCTGGACCTGGTATCGCGACGGCGACCGATGGGCGGTGAAGAAGGTGATCGAGATACCGGCGGAGCCGGCCGATCCGGATTTGCTACCCCCCGTGCTCAAGGGCTTCAGCGCTGTCGCGCCGCTCGTCACCGATATCGACCTGTCGATGGACGACCGGTTCCTCTACGTTTCCTGCTGGGGCACCGGCGACATGATCCAGTACGACGTTTCTGACCCCTTTGCGCCGAAGGAGACGGGCCGTGTGCGCATAGGCGGCATCGTTTCGCGTGCATCCCATCCGAAGGCCAAGAACGGAGCGCTGAATGGCGGGCCGCAGATGGTGGAGATCAGCCGGGACGGCAAGCGGGTCTATTTCACCAATTCGCTCTATGGTGCCATCGATCCGCAGTTCTACCCCGAAGGTATCGACGGGTGGATGGTCAAACTGGACGTCGCCGACGGTGGCGGCATCACCTTCGACGAAAACTTCTTCGTCGACTGGCCGAAGGGCCATCGCCCGCATCAGGTCCGTCTCGAAGGCGGTGACTGCTCGTCCGACTCCTATTGCTACCCGTAGGGAGGGGACGATCGTGCAGTCCTGTCGGGGCGAATGACGACGTTCTGGCCGTGGCTTTCGATTGCCGCCCTCGGCGCCTTTCACGGCATCAATCCGGCGATGGGCTGGCTGTTTGCCGTGGCGCTCGGACTTCACCGCCAGGACCGTCGGATCGTGTGGTTGTCACTTGCTCCGATTGCTGCCGGTCATGCCGTCTCCGCCGCGCTGACGCTGGCAGTGGTCGTCACATTCGGCGCGGCGCTGGAGCCGCACAGTTTCAGGCTTGTCGCGGCGCTGCTCATACTCAGCGTCGCCGCCTACGGCGCGCTTTACGGACACCGCCATCGGGTGAGAGTTGGCATGCGCGCCCGCATGGCCGGCCTTGGCCTCTGGTCCTTCCTGATGGCGACGAGCCATGGGGCGGGCCTGATGCTGGTGCCGGCGGTCCTCAGCCTCTGCGTGGCGGATAGTCCCGGGGATCTCGCAATCGCAGGTTCGCTTCCCGTCGCGCTCGCCGCCGTTGCGGTTCATGGCGCGGCAATGCTGGCCGTCGTCGCCGCGGTCGCGCTCGCCGTCTTCGAATGGCTCGGCCTTGCGGCACTCCGCTCGGCGTGGATCAACTTCGATCGCCTCTGGACGGTCGCGCTTGGCGCAACGGGTATCGTACTTCTCGTCCAATGAGCCTGCGATGCGGGAGCCAGCGGAGCGCGGGAAGGCTCGCCTACCTTTGGGCCTTCACGTAACTGATGTAGCCGCGCACATCGGTCGCCGGTTCAGTGTAGGCATTGCCGAGCGTCTTCTCCATGTTGGCGACGTAGGTCTTCGCCCAGTCCGGCAGCGAGTAGTCGATTGCCGCCAGGAATTCGAGGGTCGCCGCAAGCCTGATGTCAGCGATCGAGGGGGTGGAACCACCGATGAAGAGTTTGTCGCCGATATAGAATGCCCGAAAGACGTCGAGCGGTTCGGCAAGCGCCTCTACTGCTGCCCGGCGCGCCTTCTCCTTGGTCTCCGCATCTGCATCGCTGCAACCGACTTCGCCCGGATAGAGCGGGAAGTTCAGTGCCGGATAGGTGGCCCGGGCGAGATAGGGGTAGAAGGTGCCGATCAGATAGAACATCGCGCTATCGATCATGGCGCGGGCCTCGGGATCCCTCGGATAGAATTCGTCGAGCCCGTGCTTGTTGCAGAGATACTGCATGATCGCGCAACTCTCCCATAGGGCTCCCTTGGGCAGGTCCGCAGTCTCCACCATCGGTGTCAGATGCGACGGTGCCTTCGCCAGGTATTCGGCCGTCCGGGTCTGGCCGTAGACATCCTGTTCGCTGAAGTCGAGCTTGGCTGCCCTCAGGAAGACGCGCGCCGTCATGTTGTTGACGCTGGGTTTGATCACGTTGAGCTTGATTGCAGGCATGTCACTCCTCCCTTTGCTCGCGATCCCGCAGTTCCGGCTCGCTCGCCGGCGCGGTCGCGTGCGTTGAACGACAGGCGTGGACCACGACGCGCTTTATCGCGGCCGATAAGGATCCTTCGGCTCCCGGTCGGACGACAGCGTTGGCCGTGCGCGCTCGATCAGTGTCTCGATCGCATCGGCCAGGTGCACCTCGGCGATATTGTAGTCGCCGCGTGCGACCCTGACCTTGTGTGCTTCCATCAGCACCTCGGCGTGGCTGTGGCCCGGTGGTGGCTCGAAGCGATAGGAGGCAAGCTCGACCAGCAGCCCAAGCGGGTCCTCGAAATAGATCGAGTCCATGAAACCGCGGTCCTTGACGCCGCTGTGCCGGATACTTCGCTCGTCGAGCCGCTCCACCGCCTGGGTGAAGGTCGCGCGCGAAACGGCAAAGGCGATGTGGTGCACACAGCCGATGTCCGTCGGGGTTCGCTCGGGATCGGGCTTGCGGTTCTCGTCGGTGAAGATGGTGATCAGGCGGCCATCGCCCGGGTCGAAATAGAGATGGCTTTCGCTCGCCCGGTCGAGATTCGGCTGCTCGAAAATGAAGGGCATGCCGAGAAGCCCCTCCCAGAAATCGATCGACGTCTGTCGGTCGGCGCCGACGAGCGTGATGTGATGAACCCCTTGCGACTGCAGTTTTCGCATCAAAGGCCTCCCAGGTGAAGCGGAGGACACAGGACGAAACGGGATCTGGTTTCACCCTTTTCCGCTCCACTCGATTGTCGTCCGTCGCGGCAAGAAGGCAAGCGCCAATGCGGGGGCAAGCTGCCCGCAAAGCGGTCGGAAAGCATCCGACATCTCAACTATTTCTTCTGGGTTGTTGTGTGTATATTGTGCAATCAGTGAATGTGTCGGCAACGCTCCAAACGGCCTGATGGCTGGGAACAATCAGGGAGTTGAAGTGTGAAGTTTCTCCGGGGAGTCGGTGTTGTCTGCCTGTTGTCTTTTTCGCTTGCAGGCGCGGCGCGGGCGGACGGTTCTGCCTTTGCGGGGCAATGGCGGCAACTGACTTCGACGGCTGGCCGTTGCGATCAGTGCTACATCGGCATCGTAAGACATGGCGACCTGCTGACGGTCACGAGCAACAACGGCTGGCAAGCCGTCATGAACGTCGAGAACTTTTTGGACCTCGAGCTTGCCGCAGGGACCGGGCAGTGGAAGTCCACAGGCGCTGGCGCCTATGGCGGCAAGCATTTCGGTATTCAGTTCGTTCGGCGTGGCCCTGAATTGCAGATGTTCATGGTGGTTTCGCAGGCAACAGGCAGGCCATTGTCCATTCGCGCGACCTTCGAAAGAGGGCTGCCTGCTACGAACTGGCGTCATCAGCCGGCGCCGATCGAGATGCAACGGATCTAGGTACTGATGTCCTGACGCGGGCCGACAAAGACGCTTGCCCCGATACGCGTGTTTTGATTTTCCGTGCGAACCTCCCTATCTTCCGGTTGCAACATCCGAAGGGCGGACGGAGGACAAATGCCGGTCGTGCAACGATCGAAAATCAGGCAGCGTCTTTTGATTATGCTGGTCACCGGTATCGGCGGAATGGCTGCGGCTGCGGTCTCCTTTGCGACCGCAGTCTATGATGCGGCGAATCCGGTGCCTGCCGTCACCGCAGCCAAGGGTGAGGCGATCGATACCGGCCGGTGGCGGGTGACGATCAACGACGCCACCATGGCTTCCGTGCCGCCGACCGGAACCAAGCCGTTCGAGCCGAAGCGATTCCTGATGGTGGATATCGAGCTCGACAACCGATCGGTCGCCACCAGCAATGCCTTTATGAACCTGATCGCGATCAAGGACGAGCGAGCCATAGCATCGCCGAAGCCGGTCTATTATCTCGCCAGGGACAAATGGATCGCGAGTGCCATCAACCCAAACATGCAGGAAAAGCTCATCGCGGTCTGGGAATGGCCGGCGGATCGCCCGGAGCCGGAGAAGGTTTCTCTGTCCATCGGCAAACAGATCTACAAGCCGCGTGACAACCTCTACGGCGCGCCCAACTGGTTCGATGATGGCGAGGCCGCAGTGGTCGAATTGGCAGTCACGCAAGATACGGGATCGTCGGAGCAATGATGTCGGCTCTTCGCGCGCTGCTGCTCTCAGTGTCTGCAATCGCAGCGCTGTACGCGATGCGAAGCAGCACACCTGGCTACGGCGATATCACGGCACCGATTGCCGTTCGTGGTGCAGTCGGCGAGCGGGTCGAGAGCCGGGACTTCGCCTTCGGCGCGGCCAATGTGCACCTGGCACGCCAGGTCAGGGTCGAGAGCTTCGGGCGGATCAAGGAATACTCGACATCCGGCATCTGGCTCATCATCGAAGGCGCGGCCGTCGCGAAAACCGAAACGATGACGCTGACCTCGGCGGAGTGGCTGGCAGGCAATGGCCTGCGCTATGAACTCAGCCAGCGGTTCTCGACCGTGCCCGGCTATCTGCCGACGGAAAGGCTCGAACCAGGCCTGCCGAGGTCGGTACTTCTTGCCTTCGAACTTCCCGAAGCGGCCGTTGACAAAGGCACGCTGCTCGTCGCCCGCAGCCTGGTGATGCCGCTTGCTGAGGAGCTTTGGATTACGCTCGGCGACAAGCAGCCGACCGATATCAAGCCGTCCGTCACCATTGCGCGCGGCAGCAGCGGCACGCCCTGGACATTGGCGGCGCGCTGAGGAGACACCGGCATGAGCGAGAAACACACGTTCTGGATCTGCCTGCTGGCGCTGGTCGTCGCACTGCCGCTCGCCTTCGTCGTCCGCGCGTGGGAGAGCCTGCGAGAGGGGCATTGGCTTGCCACCCAAAAGGCCGAGATCGTCGTCGAGGATGGAGCGGGGCAGGCCTTTGCCGGTGGACAATGGAAGCTTATGGACATGAGGCGGCTGCCGCGCACCAATGACGCGCGCGTCATTCTCGCCGAATTCGAGGCGTCGCCGACCGATCCGGCCGTTCTGTCGCAGGGAGCCTGCCGCGTCCGGCTGATCGACAGCGAGGGGCGCCGTTTTGAGCCCGTCACCCTGACCGAGCCGATCGTCCGGGAGATGTATCCGGAGGTGGCCGAACGCCCGCGCTGCGGTGTGCTCGCCTTTACCGACGCCAAGACTGGCGCCGCGGTCCGTATGGCCGAGAGCTTCATCGTTCCCGCGGAGGCACGGGATCTTTCGCTCAGGATTGAGTTTCCGGGCGCCAGCGATGAGACGCTGATCTTCAAGTGGACGCGTAGCTGATTTCGCTCTTCTCAGCCTGACGGGATACGGCGTGCTCCAGCATAGCGGCCAACAAGGTGATGCGCACGGCGTCGAGCACGATGCCGCCGTCGAGATCGCTAGGGCTGCCGATGAAAAGGCTGAGTGCATCGAAGACAAGCTGCCAACTCGCGAGGTCGCCCATGCCGAGGGTTCGCGTCGCCGCATACCAGATCCAGGCACCAAGCCAGGCGATGGCGCGGTAGGCAATGATGAAGGCAAATAGCGTCGCAAGCCCTAAACCGAGCGTCAGCTTCAGGCAGGTCCATATCGGCGCGTAGCGGGAGCGGTAGTCGCTGACGAAGTGGTCGAGGAAATCGGCAATCCACTTGCGAAAGGTCTTGGCCCGACGTGGCCGCGGCGATGACGGCTTCGTGCGCGGTGCCGGGTTCGAAAGCTCGTAACCATTGATGATGGCCGCCATGACCAGCCAGATAATCGGCAAAAGCGCGTAGAAGAACAGGCCTTCGGCCTCTGTATTCCAAGCGGGTTTTCTCAGTTCCACCGGCACGAAGGTCTCGGCGGCATGCGCTACGGCGGTGAAGGTGAAACCGTTCATGCTGAGAAGCCTGCCGGCGCCGAGCCAGGTGATGACCTGGTCTTTCCAGACCGACAGGCCATAAAGCCCGATGAAGATCCAGCTCGCGTCCGCCGCGACGACCAGCAGTCGCCAGAAGGGTGTTTCGCTGCGCTTGCTCATGCGCTTTGCGCCCCACCGTACCAGCCAGCACAACGCGATCGAAATAAAGACGCCGCGCGATTTCAGGACATCGAAGAAGTCACCCTTCTCGCCGAAGGCGACGGCGTCGAGTGCCAAACGCGAATATTCGCGCACCGCCTCGCCGAGGAAACCCCAGGCGGCGTAATAGGCGAAGAACGGTAGGATGGCGGCTGAGGTGACGGCGAGCAGCCTGCGGTCGGGTTTCGGCGCAGCGCTGGTGGTGTTGGCCGCAGCCGGTTGTTGGCGGAGCGCTTCGAGTGCCGGCAGACCGGGGCGGAGCGTCATGAACATCAAAACGATAACGACGAGCTTCGCCAGCACGACAAGGGAGAGCGTCACCATGCCACCGAGCGGATGCTGCAGCCCGATCCAGACTGCCGCACGCATCAGGAGATCATGCACGATGTAGCCGCAGGTCCCGATCAAGAGGAGCTGCGGCCAGAAGCGAGCGATGAGGCGCCCCATCAGGACAAAGGGTCCGAACACTTCGGCGATCGACGTCATGGCCACAACATAGTTGCGCCAATCGGCGACGACAACCGCACGGGGCAGGTGAAGAGCCAAACACCCTCCGCCTTGCCGTGTCAGATGTTGCGGCGTTTGCCTTCGATCAGGTCGAGCACGGCGCGTGCGGCGTCGAGCACATTGGTGCCCGGACCGAAGACGGCCGACACGCCGTTGTCCATCAGGTAGTCATAGTCCTGACGCGGAATGACGCCGCCGCAGATGACGATGACATCCTCGCCGCCGCGCTTCTTCAGGGCTTCTGCAAGCTGCGGCATCAACGTCTTGTGGCCGGCGGCAAGCGAGGAGACGCCGATGACATTGACCTTACTGGCCAGCGCCATGTCGGCGGCCTCTTCCGGGGTCTGGAAAAGAGGGCCGGCAAGCACGTCGAAACCGATATCGCCGAAGGCCGAGGCGATGACTTTGGCGCCGCGGTCGTGGCCGTCCTGGCCGAGCTTTGCGACCATGATTTTTGGTTTGCGGCCGAGCTTTGCTGAGACCTCGTCGAGGCGCCCCGAGAGCACCTCAAGTTCCGGCTCACCTTCATAGGCCTTGCCGTAGATCTTGCTGACGACCTTGGGCGTCGCGGCGTGGTCGCCGAAGGCGCCACGCATCGCATCGGAAATTTCACCGACGGTGGCGCGGGCACGCGCCGCCTCGACGGCGGCGACAAGCAGATTGCCTTCGCCTGTCAACGCGATCTCAGCAAGCGCCGCAAGGGTCTTCTTGACCTCGGCGCTGTCGCGCCGCCGTTTCGTTTCCTCGATCCGGCGGATCTGCGCGGCGCGCACCGCGCTGTTGTCGATCTCCAGAATGTCGATCGGCTCCTCGTTGTCGAGCCGGTACTTGTTGACCCCGACGATGATCTCTTCGCCCTTGTCGACGGCCGCCTGGCGCCGGGTCGCCGCCTCTTCGATCAATCGCTTCGGCAGCCCGGCATTGACCGCACGGGTCATGCCGCCCATCGCCTCGACCTCCTCGATCAGTAGCCAGGCTTTGTCTGCGAGCTCGTTGGTCAGGCTTTCGACATAGTAGGACCCGGCGAGCGGATCGACGACCTTGGTCACGCCGGTCTCGTGCTGCAGGATCAGTTGAGTGTTGCGGGCGATGCGGGCGGAAAACTCCGTCGGCAAGGCGATCGCCTCGTCGAAGGAATTGGTGTGCAGCGACTGGGTACCACCGAGCGCGGCCGACATCGCCTCGAAGGCCGTGCGAATGATGTTGTTATAGGGATCCTGTTCCTGCAGCGAGACGCCCGAAGTCTGACAATGGGTGCGCAGCATCAGCGACGACGGCTTCTTCGGCTCGAACTCCTTCATGATCCGGGTCCAGAGCAGGCGCGCAGCGCGAAGCTTCGCGGCTTCCATGAAGAAGTTCATGCCGATCGCGAAGAAGAACGAAAGCCGCCCGGCGAACTCGTCGACATTGAGCCCCTTGGCGAGCGCCGCCCGCACATATTCGCGCCCGTCGGCGAGCGTGAAGGCGAGCTCCTGCACCAGCGTCGCGCCGGCTTCCTGCATGTGGTAGCCGGAAATCGAGATCGAGTTGAACTTCGGCATCTCCTTCGCGGTGTACTCGATGATATCGGCGACGATCCGCATCGAGGGCTCAGGCGGATAGATGTAGGTGTTGCGGACCATGAACTCCTTCAGGATGTCGTTCTGGATGGTACCTGAAAGCTTGTCGCGCGAAACACCCTGCTCCTCGCCAGCGACGATGAAGGAGGCGAGGATCGGGATGACGGCGCCATTCATGGTCATCGACACCGACATCTCGTCGAGCGGGATGCCGTCGAACAGGATCTTCATATCCTCGACCGAGTCGATCGCCACACCGGCCTTGCCGACGTCGCCCTCGACGCGCGGATGATCGCTGTCATAGCCGCGATGGGTTGCAAGGTCGAAGGCGACCGAGAGGCCTTTCTGGCCGGCAGCCAGGTTCTTCCGGTAGAAGGCGTTGGAGGCCTCCGCCGTCGAGAAGCCGGCATATTGCCGGATCGTCCAGGGACGGCCGGCATACATGGTGGCGCGCGGGCCACGCACGAAAGGTTCGAAGCCGGGCAACGACGTGAGATGATCGATGCCGTCGAGATCTCCCGCCGTATAAAGCGGTTTCACGGCGATTCCTTCAGGCGTCTGCCAGGTAAGGCTTTCCGGCGCCGCCTTGAGTTCTCGCTCGGCGAGCGCTTCCCAGTCTTTCACGGTCTTTTGGCTCATCGCTAACTCCTTGCCCAAAAAGGGCGCCTTCTTCGCCTCATCCCTGTGCTTGTCACAGGGATCCAGCCACGCGAAGTCCTTCGCGTGAAAGGGTGAATTCTTCGCGTCGCAGACGCGACGCTGCTGGATTCCTGTGACAAGCACAGGAATGAGGGCCGCGTTTGTGAAGGTTCATCACTCAAATTCCATGATCAGCTCGTCGACGGCGAGGCTGGCGCCGGCGGCGACCGCCACGCGCTTCACCACGGCCCGTTTCTCGGCGCGCAGGATGTTTTCCATCTTCATCGCCTCGACGACCGCGAGCGCCTGTCCTGCTTCGACCGTGTCGCCGGCTTTTACCGTGACCGAGGTGATCACCCCGGGCATCGGGCAAAGCAGCATGCGCGATGTGTCCGGCGGCAGCTTCTTCGGCATCAGCCGTGCCAGTTCCGCAACCCGCGGGCTTCTGACACGGGCAACGACATCAATGCCGCGCCAGCGAAGCCGGAGGGCGGTGCCGACCAGATCGACTTTGACGCTCAAGGGCTCATTGTCGATGTTGAACGTGGCGAGCGTACGACCGGGCGTCCAGTCGTCGGCGATGGTGACCGTCGAGCCATCGGCGAAGCTCACATAGGAGCCGTCAGCGGACGAACCGGCAGTCACCGCAATATCGTGATCGCCGAGACCGACCACCCAATCATGGCCGATGATGCGGCGATGATTGCCAATCGTGCCGGAAATCTGGCTGGCCCGTTCCTGCAGGATCTGATTGACCGAGACCGCGACGGCGGCGAGCTTGCGAAGCGACCGCTCATCGGCCGCAACGCCGTGAAAACCGTCGACAAATTCCTCGGCGATATAGGCAGTCGTCAGCCGGCCGTCGCGGAAGCGCTGCTGTTGCATGACCACGGCCAGGAACGGCAGGTTATGGCCAATGCCTTCCACTTCGAACTGATCGAGCGCGTCGGCCATAGCCTCGACCGCCGTCTGCCGGTCCGGTGCCCAGGTGCAGAGTTTGGCGATCATCGGGTCGTAGAACATCGAGATCTCGCCGCCCTCGAAGACGCCGGTGTCGTTGCGCGTCACCGTGCCGTTGTCGCGCGTGCCCTCGACCGGCGGACGGTAGCGCGTCAGCCGGCCGATCGACGGCAGGAAGTTGCGATAGGGATCTTCCGCATAAAGCCGGCTTTCAATCGCCCAGCCATTGAGCTTCACATCGTCCTGGCCGAAGGCGAGCTTTTCGCCGCTAGCAACTCGGATCATCTGCTCGACGAGGTCGAGCCCGGTGATGAGTTCGGTCACCGGATGCTCAACCTGCAGGCGGGTGTTCATCTCGAGGAAGTAGAAGTTGCGCTTGGCATCGACGATGAATTCGACGGTGCCGGCCGAGTGGTAGCCGACGGCCTTGGCAAGTGCGACCGCCTGTTCGCCCATGGCCTTGCGGGTCTCGGGGTCGAGGAAAGGCGAGGGTGCCTCCTCGATGACCTTCTGATTTCGGCGCTGGATCGAGCATTCGCGCTCGCCGAGATAGAGCGTGTTGCCGTGCTTGTCGCCAAGCACCTGGATCTCGATGTGACGCGGCTCCGTCACGAATTTTTCGATGAAGATGCGATCGTCGCCGAAGGCGTTCTTCGCCTCGTTCTTTGAGGACTGGAAACCTTCACGCGCCTCCTGGTCGTTCCAGGCGATGCGCATGCCCTTGCCGCCGCCGCCGGCAGACGCCTTGATCATCACGGGATAGCCGATCGACGCGGCGATCCGGACCGCTTCGTCTGCATCGTCGATCAGGCCCATATGGCCCGGAACCGTCGAGACGCCGGCCTCGGCCGCGAGCTTCTTGGAGGTGATCTTGTCGCCCATCGCCTGGATCGCCCTGACCGGCGGGCCGATGAAGGCCACGCCTTCTTTTTCGAGCGCTTGGGCAAAGGCGGCGTTTTCCGAGAGGAAACCATAGCCCGGATGAACGGCATCGGCGCCGGTCTTGCGGATCGCGTCGATGATCTTGTCGATGACGATATAGGACTGGGCCGAAGGCGAGGGGCCGATATGCACCGCCTCGTCCGCCATGCGCACATGCATGGCCTCGCGGTCGGCGTCGGAGTAGACCGCGACGGTGGCGATGCCGAGCTTCCTTGCGGTCTTGATGACGCGGCAGGCGATTTCACCACGGTTGGCGATGAGGATTTTCTTGAACATTTGTTTCTCTTTCAAATCCTTGGGGCGGCGCGTCAGCGTTTGAACTTGCGGCGATAGGGAAGAAGCGCGATCGACGATGCCGCGGCGGCCCCACCGAAAAGCAATGCGAAGGGCACGACAACCATGAGGGTGGCGAGAACCGGGCTCGTCGAACGGACGATGTGGGTGCCGACGGCGCCGATATTGAGCCAGATCAGCACGCCAGCCGTGAGCGCGCCAATCGCCACGCCGATCAGCGCATTGACGGCCATATAGCGCAGCATCGACCGGTGGTCGCGCCTGGCTTCTTCCGGCGTCATGATGCGCTCTGGCTCCCGTTCCATCGTCGCCTCCATCAGAGCGGGATCGTGTCGTGCTTGCGCCAGCGGACATCGACCTGCTTGTTGCGCAGAGACGCAAAAGCACGCGCGATGCGTCGGCGCGACGAATGTGGCATGATCACCTCGTCGATGAAGCCACGCTCTGCCGCCACGAACGGGTTGGCGAAGCGCTCCTCGTACTCCTTCGTGCGCGCGGCGATCTTCTCGACGTCGCCGAGTTCCGAGCGGTAGAGGATTTCGGTGGCGCCCTTGGCACCCATGACGGCGATCTCGGCGGTCGGCCAGGCATAATTGACGTCGGCGCCGATATGTTTCGAGGCCATGACGTCATAGGCGCCGCCATAGGCTTTGCGGGTAATCAGCGTCACCATCGGCACGGTCGCCTGGCTATAGGCAAAGAGCAGCTTGGCGCCATGCTTGATGACGCCGCCATATTCCTGCGCGGTGCCGGGCAGGAAGCCGGGCACGTCGACCAGCGTCAGGATCGGGATCGAGAAGGCATCGCAGAAGCGCACGAACCGGGCGGCCTTGCGCGAACTGTCGATGTCGAGGCAGCCGGCAAGCACCATCGGCTGGTTGGCGACGACGCCGACCGTCTGGCCTTCCATGCGGATGAAGCCGGTGATGATGTTCCTGGCGAAGTTCTGCTGCAATTCGAAGAAGTCGCCTTCATCCGCAAGCGCCAGGATCAGTTCCTTCATGTCGTAGGGTTTCGCGGCGCTGTCTGGGATCAGGCTGTCAAGGCGCATTTCGAGCCGCGACGGGTCGTCGTGGAAGGGACGGACCGGCGGCTTCTCGCGGTTGTTGAGCGGCAGGAAATCGAAAAGCAGGCGGGTCGCTTCCAGTGCCTCGATGTCGTTTTCATACGCACCGTCGGCGACCGAAGACTTTGACGTATGCGTGCGCGCGCCGCCGAGCTCCTCCGCAGTGACGATCTCGTTCGTCACTGTCTTCACGACATCCGGCCCGGTCACGAACATGTAGGATGAATCGCGAACCATGAAGATGAAGTCGGTCATGGCCGGCGAATAGACCGCGCCGCCGGCGCAGGGACCCATGATGACCGAGATCTGCGGAATGACGCCGGAGGCTTCGGCATTGCGGCGGAAGACCTCGGCGTAACCGGCAAGCGAGGCCACGCCTTCCTGGATGCGGGCGCCGCCACTGTCGTTGAGGCCGATGACTGGTGCCCCGTTGCGTACCGCCATATCCATGATCTTGCAGATCTTCTGCGCGTGGGTTTCCGACAGGGAGCCGCCGAGAACGGTGAAGTCCTGAGAAAAGACATAGACCTGCCGGCCGTTGATCGTGCCCCAACCGGTGACGACGCCATCGCCCGCGACCTTTTGGCTCTCCATGCCGAAATCAACGCAGCGATGCGTGACGTACATGTCGTATTCTTCAAACGAGCCTTCATCGAGCAGCACCTCGATGCGTTCGCGCGCCGTCAGCTTGCCCTTGCCGTGCTGGGCGTCGATCCGTCGTTGGCCGCCGCCGGCTCTTGCTTCTGCTCGGCGGGCTTCGACCTGTTCTAGTATGGCGCGCATGGTGCCCTCCCGGTTTTTTCAGTGCCTGTTTTTTCAGCGATTGTGCAGAGGCGCTTCGAGCTTCGCAATAGCGTCGAAGACGGCATGGAAAAACGTCTCTTCATGTGCAAATGTGAAATAGAGAAATTTGTGAAACGTAAATTGCAAAGTTGCAAACATGGCGATCGGCAAACTCTACATCGGCCGCAAGGTCAGGGAACTGCGGGAGGCGAACAAGGCGACGCAAGGCCAATTTGCAGAACGCATCGGCATCTCGACCAGCTACCTCAACCAGATCGAGAACAACCAGCGGCCGGTCTCAGCCGCGGTGCTTTTGGCGCTCGCCGAAAAATTCCAGATCGATATCGCCGAGCTTTCGACCGGGGAGGGCGATCGTCTGCTCTCGGCCCTCTCGGAAGCCCTCAGCGATCCCTTGTTTGAAACCTATTCCGCAAGCCTGCAGGAATTGAAGCTCGTCGCGCAGAATGCCCCAGGACTGGCACATGCGCTGATCACCTGCCACCAGGCCTATCGCCGCAACAGCGAGCAGCTCGCAAGCATTGACGACACCATCGGCCGCGGGGCCTCATTTGTCGAAACCACGCCTTATGAAGAGGTGCGCGACTTCTTTCATTTCGTCGACAACTACATTCACGAGATCGACATGCTTGCCGAGCGGCTGGCGGGCGAGCTCGGGCTCGGCGAAGGCGACAATCATGCGGCGCTGGCAAGCTATCTGGAACAGCGTCACGGCGTTCGGGTCGTGCGCGGAGCCGCCGGCGACGAGGCGATCCGCCGCTTCGATCCGCGCGCCTGCATCCTGACCCTCAATCCCTATGCGCCCGCAGCAACGCGCGACTTCCAGATCGCCCTGCAGATCGCCCAGCTTCATGCCCGCGAAGAGATCGATCGGGTGGCCGGTAGTGCCGGCTTCCGCACCGAAGAGGCCTATGAGATCTGTCGCATCGGCCTGCAGAACTATTTTGCCGGCGCGCTGATCCTGCCCTACCAGGCCTTCTCGAAGGCCGCTCGCGACTTAAGGCACGACATCGAATTGCTCGCCGCCCGCTTCGGCGCGTCTCTGGAGCAGGTCTGCCACCGCCTCTCGACCCTGCAGCGGCCGGGACAGAAAGGCATACCGATCTTCTTTGCCCGCATCGACCGGGCGGGCAATATCACCAAGCGCCACAGCGCCGCGAAGCTGCAATTCGCCCGGTTCGGTGCAGCCTGTCCGCTGTGGAACGTGCACCAGGCCTTCGAGATGCCGGGCCGGATCATCCGGCAACTGGCCGAGACGCCTGACGGCGTGCGCTACCTCTGCCTCGCCACCCAGATCACTAAGGGCGGTGGCGGCTTTCGCGCCGCGCAGCCGCGCTACGCGCTGGCGCTTGGCTGCGAGGTCTCCTATGCCGATGCCTTCGTCTACGCCGACGACATGGACCTCGGCAACCGCGCCGCCTTCGATCCGATCGGCATTTCCTGCCGGATCTGCGAACGCACGAAATGCGCCAGCCGTGCGGTGCCGCCATTGAAACGCCGCCTGATCGTGGACCATGACTTACGCGGCGCTCTGCCGTATCGTCTAAGCGAGAGCTGATTGCGACGGTCTGTTCATTTTTGAACAGACCCTGTGAGAAGTTGCATCTGGGCCTGGACGAAGTTTGGTGTAACTAGGCCTCCATCGCCTATAGCGCCGCGCATCTTGTGAAACGCGCAAAGGTCGCTGTGGCACGTTTGGTTGCTGCAGGTTTTTGCCCTTTTATCGGTTACGATTAAAGGAAACCTGCAGAGGTATGCGGTCAGGGAGGACATGCATATGGATTTTCGCCTGTCGGAGGAGCAGGAGGCCATTCGTCAGATGGCGCTCGATTTCGCCCGCGACGAGATCGCCCCTCACGCGATCGACTGGGATCAGCAGAAGCATTTTCCGGTCGACACGTTGCGCGGTGCCGCAGCGCTCGGAATGGCCGGCATCTATGTCCGCGACGATGTCGGCGGCACGGGACTGACGCGCCTCGATGCTGCGATCATCATCGAGGCGCTTGCGACCGGCTGCCCGGCCGTCGCCTCCTTCGTCTCGATCCACAACATGTGCGCCGGCATGATCGACCGCTACGGCACGGACGAACAGCGCCAGCGGCTGCTGCCGAGGCTGCTGACCATGGAGGTGCTGGCGAGTTACTGCCTGACCGAGCCAGGCTCGGGCTCGGATGCAGCGGCGCTGAAGACCAAGGCGGTGAGAGACGGCAACGATTATGTCCTGACCGGCCAGAAGCAGTTCATCTCGGGCGCTGGCGAGTCCGGCCTTTACGTGATCATGGCGCGAACCGGCGAGGACGGCCCCAAGGGCATCTCCACCTTCGTGGTCGAGAAGGACGCACCTGGCCTCACATTCGGTGCCAATGAGAAAAAGATGGGCTGGCACGTCCAGCCCACCCGCGCCGTTATGCTCGATGGTGTCCGCGTGCCGGCGGAAAACCGCCTCGGCGCGGAAGGCGACGGTTTCAAGATCGCCATGGGCGGGCTCGATGGCGGGCGATTGAACATTGCCGCCGCGTCTCTTGGCGGCGCCCAGTCCGCCTTCGAAAAGGCGCTGGCTTATGTCCAGGAGCGCCGCGCCTTCGGCAAAGCGATCGGCGAGTTCCAGGCGCTGCAGTTCCGTCTCGCCGACATGGCGACCGACCTCGAAATCGCCCGCACCTTCCTCTGGCGTGCCGCATCCGCGCTTGATGCCGGCGACCCGGAAGCGACAAAACTCTGCGCCATGGCCAAGCGCTTCGTCACCGACCGCTGCTTTGCCGTCGCCAACGACGCGCTGCAGCTTCACGGCGGTTACGGCTATCTCGCCGATTATGGTGTCGAGAAGATTGTCAGGGACCTCCGGGTGCACCAGATCCTCGAGGGCACCAACGAGATCATGCGCCTGATCGTCGCGCGTTCGCTCATCGGTCGGAAATAGGCCAGAAACAGGAAAGATCGTTCATGGAAATGCAGGCGCCTGAAGTCATCGTCGAGCGGCGGGGAGCGATCGGCAGAATCCGGCTGAACCGCACGCGGGCATTGAACAGCCTCAACGTGCCGATGATCCGGCTGATCGCTGCGGCTTTGACCGAGTTCGAAAATGATCCGGCCGTCGCCGCCGTGTTGGTGACCGGCGAGGGCGAGCGCGGGCTTTGCGCCGGTGGCGATATCCGCATGATTTACGAGAGTGGCCGCGAGCGGCCGGAGGAAGGTGCGCAGTTCTGGCGCGAGGAATTCGTCGTCAACAGCCGCATCTCCGGCTACCGCAAACCGTACATTGCGATCATGGACGGTATCGTCATGGGCGGCGGTGTCGGGATTTCCGCCCATGGCAGCCACCGCATCGTCACCGAACGCACGCGGCTTGCGATGCCGGAGACCGGGATCGGCTACTTCCCTGACGTTGGCGCCACCTGGCTTCTTCCTAAGGCGCCCGGCGAATTCGGCACCTATCTCGGTCTGACCGGTCGGGACATCGTCGCAGCCGATGCGATCCATGCGCGGCTTGCAGATAGTTTCGTCGCCTCGGATAAGCTGGAAGCACTCGCCGCTGATCTTGCCACGCTACCGCCGACGGCACGCAGCGCCGATGTCAACGCGGTGATTGCAAAGCACGCTTCGGAAGCGCCGGCAACGGCGCTTCGAAACCACTTTGCGCTGATCGACCGCTGCTTCGCCTTTGATACGGTTGAAGAGATCGTGGCGGCGCTCGAGGCTGATGGTTCCGATTTCGCCAAGGAAACGCTGGCGCTGCTCAACTCGCGTTCGGCGCTGAGCATGAAGCTGACGCTCGAACTCTTGCGCGCCGGGCGCCGCAGCGCGTCGCTGAACGAATGCCTCGAACGGGAATATTCCGCGACGCTCGGAATGCTTGGTAACCCCGACTTCTACGAAGGTGTGCGTGCTGCGGTGATCGACAAGGACCGCAATCCAAAATGGTCGGTGGCGCTGGCCGGTGTCACACCTGCCTTGCTGTCGCGTTTCGGCAGGACGGATCACCCGCCACTGTTTTAGCACCTGAGGATGGGGCGCTGTTCGGTTTTGGCCGAGTTTCAATGCGAGGAGGAATGACATGACGAAGATCGCCTTTATCGGGCTCGGCAATATGGGCGGGCCGATGGCCACCAATCTGGTGAAGGCGGGGCATGCGGTCAGCGGCTTCGACCTGTCGGAAGCGTCGCGCAACGCTGCGGCGAAAACCGGCGTTTCGGTTGCTGGTTCGATCGCACAGGCGGTGCGCGGCGCCGAATGCGTCGTCACCATGCTGCCGGCCGGCGCCCACGTGCTCTATGTCTGGGACGAACTGCTCGGCTTCGTCGATCCCGGAACGCTTCTGATCGATAGCTCGACGATCGACGTCGACAGCGCCCGCAAGGCGCATGCGCTCGCCGAAAAGATCGGCTGCCCGTCGCTCGACGCGCCGGTCTCCGGCGGCACAGGCGGTGCTGCGGCCGGCACGCTCACCTTCATGGTCGGCGGCAGCGACGAGGCTTTTGCCCGCGGCAGGCCGCTGCTCGACGCGATGGGCAAGAAGATCGTCCATTGCGGCGGTACCGGCGCCGGTCAGGCGGCAAAGATCTGCAACAACATGATCCTCGGCATTTCCATGGCCGGCGTCTGTGAAGCCTTTGTGCTGGCGGAACGGCTGGGTCTTTCTCACCAGGCGCTGTTTGACGTCGCCTCGACCTCGTCCGGCCAGTGCTGGTCGTTGACGAGCTATTGCCCGGTGCCGGGCCCCGTTCCGACGTCCCCTGCCAACAACGATTACAAGCCGGGGTTCGCAGCCAGCCTGATGCTGAAGGACCTGAAGCTGTCGCAGCAGGCCGCAAGCGCTGCTGGTGCGACGACGCCGATGGGGGCGCAGGCGGCCCAGCTCTATTCGATGTTCGAGAAGCTCGGCCATGGCGGTGAAGACTTTTCTGCCCTGATCCGGTTGCTTCGCGGCAACGATGAGGCAAAGGCCGGCTAATCCGTCTGTGTCGATGGATTTTCGCCCGCTTAACCGGGCGAAAATTTGCCGCTGATACCTGTGAATAGAAATTAATTTGTATTTTCAATGACTTATGAAATTTATATCAAAGCTATGAAACTAGCTGTTGACGTCTTGGAGGTGTGGGGTCTATAAGCCCGATCACTGACGAGGGCGGCGGCGCTGCTGGCGACGACGACCTTCGCTCTAGAGTTTCCCTGGTTGGCTGAGGCTGATTTTGGGGTCTGAGGCGAGAGTTTCGGGCTTGTTGGAAACGGTTTGACGGACGGTGAGTTCGTCGGTTTTTTGACAATTGAATATAGAGAAAGAGAAACGTGGGCGGCGGAGCTCGTGAGGAACTCGAAAGGGTTCTTTCGGAAAGAGACTTTGGCGGTCACGTTTTAACAAGAGACTACACCTATTTTCTCAACGATGGTTTTCGGATTGTTGTT